>NZ_JBFBIK010000050.1:0-51372 GCF_040685555.1 Sphaerisporangium sp. NPDC088356 | reverse complement strand
TCGCCGCGGCGTACGCGAAAGGCTGGGAGCTGGACGCGAAGACGGCCATGACCACAGCTGACCCGGCCTCGGGGATGTACGGCACCGTCAAGAGGTTGCTCGACCACCGGAGCCGCCCGCCCCACTCTGACCAGTAGCTCTTTCACTCTGCGGCCCGTCTCTGCCGTATTCCGTTGGCACCCGACGATGGCAGCCTGACCGGTGAGCGGATGGTGATCGGTCTGGCCGCCACCCTCAGCGGCCGGGCGGGCGATCCGGGCGGGGCGGGCGCGGTGTTGTCAGCCGGCCGCGCCGAACCACCGCGCCAGGGCGGCGCGCAGGGCGTCCCGTTCGTGAGAGTCCGGGCGGGGGGAGGCCGAGGCCCAGGCGACGTAGCCGTCCGGGCGCAGTAGCAGGGCGGTGGCCGGGGGAGCGGAGTCCTGGGCGCGGGCGGTGATGGCGTCCACCCGGTCGTGCCACGCGGCCGATTCCTTGGCCGGGGATGCGTCCTCGGTCAGATCCAGCAGCAGCGGCCGGGCGGTCGTGGTGAGCCCGGCGAGCCGGACGTGGCCGTTCCCGGTGTCCAGCAGCAGGTCGGGAGCCCACCTGCCGACCAGCGGGTGAGCGTCATCGGCCCCCATGTCGTAGCGGATGTCCGCGCCGGCCACCATGTCGGCGATGCGCTGGACGTTGCGCCGGTCGGCCAGCAGTTCCATGAACAGCTCGCGCAATGCGGTGACCTCGCCGCCTGGGGCGATGAGCGCGGACTGCGCCTGGGTGTGCATGACCACACGCTGAGCGGCCGGTCGTCGTTCGGTCTCGTAGCTGTCCAGCAGTCCGGGCGGGGCCCAGCCGTGGATCTCGGCGGCGATCTTCCATCCGAGGTTGACCGTGTCCTGCAGGCCCAGGTTGAGCCCGGGTCCGCCGATCGCGGAGTGGACGTGGGCCGCGTCGCCGACGAGTAGTACCCGGCGGTCGCGGAATCGGCCGGCCAGCCGGGTGTTGCCGCCGGTCAGCCGGCGCAGGAGGTGCGGGCCCGGACTTTCGGGCGGGCTGATCGGCAGGTCGGCTCCGAGCACGCGCTGCGCGCTTTCCCGCAGTTCGTCCACGGTCAGCGGCGGCCGGTCGCCGGTCTGGGCCGGGTCCCATTCGGTGGTGCTCAGCAGGGGCGGGCCGGAGGGGAACGGCGCGAACACGAACAGCCCGCGTTCGGTGCGGTGGTGCATGAACGGCGGGATGGTCCCGTAGCCGGGCACGTTGAGCCCGCCGGTGGCCGGGTCGATCAAGGCGGCCGGGACGGTGACGTGCGCGGTGCGGGAGACCGTGCTGTCGGTGGTGACGCCGGGGAAGTCGATGCCGGACAGCTTGCGCGTCAGGCTGCGCCCTCCGTCGGCGCCGACCAGGTAGCGGGTGCGCAGCCGGTAGGGGCCGGTGGTCCCGTTGACCTCGGCGGTGACCCCGTCGTCGTCCTGTGACAGTCCGGTGAGCTCGTGGCCTCGGCGGATCTCGACGCCGAGCTCGGTGGCGCGTTCCTCCAGCACCTGCTCGACGCGGCGCTGCGGCACCGGCAGTCCGTACAGGGGGTTGTCGTCCAGCGTGCTGAGATCCAGCGGCAGCGCGCCGAACACGAAAGACGGTCCTGGACGGGGTGGTTGCGGGCCGCCGCTGAGGCGTTCGTACAGTCCCCGCCGGTCGAGCATGCGCACGACCTGGCCGACCAGGCCGTTGGCCCGGTTCTCCTCGGTGCGTTCGGGCAGGCGTTCCAGCACCACCGGCCGTACTCCGGCCAAGCTCAGCTCGCAGGCCAGCATCAGCCCGTTCGGGCCGCCTCCGGCGATGACGACGTCGGCAGACATGGCAGTCCTCCTTGCGATCGGGGGAAAAGGGCATGGCGGATCGATCCGGCCACGCCGGATTTCTCGGATGTGTTGGCGGGCGGGTTACGGGACGGGAAGCCCCGCGGCGAGCTGGCGGAGGGCGTCGCTCAGCAGCGCCATGATCGGGACAGGCGGGTCGGCGCGCATCCACTGCTCCATGACCACGGCGATGGCCGCCCCGACCGCGCCCGCCACCAGCCGCGGGTACAGGTCATGGGTGACGTCGGTGCCCGTGCGCTCGGCGACCGCCGCGGCGAGCTCGGCCTCGGCGATTGCGCCGGCCTTGAAGAACTCGCCCTGCAGCGCCGGCTCGGCGAGCATCAGGCGGAGCCCGGCGACCCACTGCTGGTCGGGCGTGTGCTTCCCGTCGCCTTCCTGGCCGAGCGCGAACCGCGCCAGCGCCGCGTCGGTGATGGCCTCCCACAGCGGCTTGGACGCGGGCTGGGCGCGCAGCTCCGCCGCGATCCACCGGGCTCGATCGAGGTGCCGGGCGGCGATCGCCTCGCCCTTGCTGGAGAAGTAGTTGTTGAAGGTGCGGGGGGAGACGCCGACTTCCGCGGCGATGTCCTCCACGCGGACGTTCTCCAGCCCGCGCTCGACGGCGAGACGGATGGCCGCCCAGCTCAACGCGATGCGGGTCTCCTGCTTCTTGCGCTCCCGCAGCCCTACGCGTTCGCCGTCTTCGGTGCCCATGCCGACCACTCTACCCGTTTTTGCGTGTCACGCAAAAATTCTTATCACGCAAAATATTTTGGGCGGACGCGTCGACTAACGTGCGCGACGGGCGGCCTGCGCGACCGCTGCCCGGACACACTGGCCCGGGGAACTGCGCGCGGGCGATGGAGCGGACGATTCGAGCGATGGACCTCGGCCACTGCCTCGTCATGGCTCGGGTCTCGGGGGAGGGCGCTAGCTTCTGCGCGGATCACGCCTGCTTCATGCTGATCTGCTTGAGCACGGGCTGCGGACCTGTCGCAGCAATTAGTGACCTCGTTCCCGGCCGAGGAAGCACGACAGGAGTCGCCTGAAGTCGTGCGGGTGCTCGAGCGCCGGCACGTGCCCGCATCGGCCGAGCACGTACAGACGGACATCGGCCAGGTGTTCGAGCAGGGGCAGGGCTGCCGTCCCGAGCGGGGTGACTCGGTCCTCGGCGCCGTGGACGAGCAGCACGGGCGCGCGGACCCCTGCCAGCGTTTGCGCCGAGAGGGTGAGATCGTCGGCCCAACGTGCCCTAGGTGGAGGGAACAACGACGCGAATGCGGCCGCCCCCGCTCGCATCGCAGCTGCACGGGCGGCGACGGCCGATTCGGTCACGAGCGCTTGGTCGAGGACGAGGCGACTCAACATGTCTCGTGCCCCGAGCGGGCCGGCGGGGGCGGCCCAGACCGCGTCGAGCTCGGCGGACAGCGGCGCCCCGGGGGCGCCCATCGTCGAGACCGCCACGACACGGGTGACCTGCTCGGGACGTGCGGCCGCCAACGCCAGCGCCACGGCACCGCCCATGGAGTGACCCACCACGGCGTAGTGCTCGACACCGAGAGCATCCATCAGGCCCGCGGCCTGCTCCGTCCACAGCCGGAGCCCACCCCTGGAGCCCGCCGGGATTGGTGTACGGCCGAACCCCGCCTGGTCAGGAGCCACCAGGTGCCAGGACGTGCCCAGCGCCTGTGCCGTCGTTGCCCAGGCGCCGGATCCGGTCGTACCGGGTCCGGAGCCGTGCAGCATCAGCACCGCGGGCCCGGTGCCGCTCTCCAGGACGTGGACGGGGGAGCCGTCGACTGTGACGGTCCGAAGTGCCGTCACCGAGACAGGCCAGGTGTGCTCATGCCGATGCGGAGTTGATGGACTTCGAGAAGACCTCCATCATCGCCCTGCCGAATTGCGGCATGTCGGGCCACCCCCGGCAGGAGACGAGGTTGCCGTCCACGACGTCGGGAGCGTCGATGACCGTCGCGCCCGCGTTCTCCATGTCACCGGTGATGGGGGGGAAGCACGCCGTCTTTCGACCCTTCAGCAGCCCGTACACAGCCGGCACCTGCGCGCCGTGGCACACCAGCGCGATCGGGAGGTTGCGCGCGAAGAAGTGCTCGGTGATGCGCCTGACGTCGGCGTCGACCCGGATCCACTCGGGGGCACGTCCCCCAGGGATGATGAGGGCGTCATAGAGCTCGACGTCGACCTCGGCCCAGGGCACGTCGACCGGCAACTTTCGGCCGTTCTTCTCCACGTAGGCGTCGGAGTTGGGGTCGAACTCGTGGATGACCAGCTGAACGTCACGCATCGTCCGTGACGAGACGTCAACGTCCCAGCCGCCCTCCTGCACGCGATAGTAGGGATACATGGTGTCGAGCTCCTCGGCGGCGTCGCCGGTCAGGAGCAGCGCTCTGGGCACCTGCTTCTCCTCGCATCTGGGGCGGGTGAGGTGGATCCGATCCAATCCGATCTGGTTGAGTTAGCATTCCTCGGCCCAGCCCGCCCGTCAAGCCTTTACCGCCATTCCGTCAGCGCCCTTGACCTCGTCGAACAATCGTCGGAATCGGTCGCCGGACAGCAGGATGTGCCGACGCATGGCGTAGGCGGCGGCGTCGGGGTCACGCGCGGCGATCGCGGCCAGAACTTCTTCGTGCTCGGCCATGGCCAAGTGAGTGACCTGGGTGTCGTGGAGAAGCCGGAACAGGTGCACGTGTGTGTGCAGGCGAGCGAGCGCTTCGCGGATGACCTGGTTCTCGGCGCTCAGGGCGACGAGATCGTGAAAAGCGGCGTCGCGTAGCCCGAAGGCGCCGTAGGCCATGGGCCCGTTGCCCCCCTCCAGCTCCGCCATCTCCTCCAGCATTCGTCGCAGACCGGCCACCTGCTCCGAGGATGCGCGTTCGGCGGATCTGCGCGCCGCTGCCGGCTCGAGGAGCAGGCGGAGCTCAAGCATGTCCTCGAATCGGTGACGGGTGATTTGGGGGGGAATGCGATAGCCAGCATGGGGCACACGCACGACCAGGCCCTCGGCCTCCATGCGGTTGAGAGCGTCTCGGATCGGCGTCTGCGAGACCCCCAGCTCTCGCGCCAGGACGTCGATCGTGACGCGGGAGCCAGGCTCGATCCGTAGCGACATCAGCTGTCCGAGCAGCGTGTCGTACACCTCGTCGGCAAGCCGGCCGCGAGATCTTCCCGGCGGCGTTCCACCCGTCATGGCCCCACGGCGCCGCGCGCTCATCGCTTCGTCGTCCATCTTGACGTGAGGTCCTTTCTTACGTCTTCGGGAACCTGTTGACATCGGTCGCAACGCTGCGGGATATTGACGCCCCCATTCGGATCGTATAGGAAAGGTGGCGGATGCCAGCCATCCTTCACCCATCGCGGAACCGCCCGCCATCGCTCCGCTTCGATCAGTTGGAGCTCCTATGAGCTTGCTCTACGTCCTAATCGATTCGCCACCGGGCCGATAAGGACCGAAGGACTTCTCGACTGCTTGAAGCCCCATTACGTCGCGGCGTACTCGTGACGCCGGTCTGCGGGTCAGCCCCTGCGACAGCCGGCAACACGCCTGAACAACCCCCCAGCACCTGCTCGGCGAAGCACGCAGCAAGGCTCCAGAGGTCCCCCCCAGAAAGCAGGCAAGAAGATGCGGTATCCAAGGCGAATAGGACGACTGTCCGTTCCCGGTCGAAAGGTGCAGCTGGCGACGGCGGCCATGTTGGTGGCCACGACCGTGGCGGCGTGCGGCGGCGGCCAGGACGACGGCGCGAAGGCGAGCGCCCCCAAGGCACCGGCGACCATCCCGGAGCTCACCAAGGACCCGCTGACCCTCAGCTTCATCTGGTTCGACTGGCCCCCCGCCCACGCGCTGGAAGCCTTCGCGAACGCGGAGTACACCAAGGAGCGGTCGAACGTGACCGTCAAGGTCAAGACCGTGCCGAACGCGAACTGGCACGACGCGATGTTCACCCAGTTCGCAGCGCACAAGACCGACTTCGACATCCCGATCCTGGACTCGCAACACATCGGCGAGGCCGTGACGAACGGCAACATCCTCGACCTCACCGACTTCGTCAAGAAGAACATCGACGTCAAGGCCTACAACCCGTACCTCCTGGCGGCCTACGGCCAGTTCCCCCAGGCCGAGACCGGGAAGCGCGACGAAAACGCCAGCCTGTACGGACTGCCGCTGCTCGGCGACACCTGGACGATGATCTACCGCAAGGACCTGATCGGCGACAAGCCACCGCAGACCTGGGACGAGATGATCTCAGTCGCCGAGAAGTGCCAGGCGGACCACCCTGGCGTCAGCGGGCTGGCTTTCCACCAGGCCAACGGCTCCGACGCCGCGGCCGTAACCTACAACACGGTCAACGGCGTCTACGGCGGCAACCTCTGGGACGCCAAGACGCGCAAGATCGACGGCGTCCTCAACGACGCTGCGGGCCAGGAGGCGATGGACGTCCTGGTCAACAAGATGAAGCCGCTGACCGCCAAGGGCTCCGGCAACTGGTTCATCGACGAGGTGAACGCGGCGGTCGCCCAGGGCAAGGCATGCATCGCGTTCAACTGGATCGCCGCGAGCGGCGGCCTGCTTGACCCGAAGCAGTCGACGCTCGGCACCACGCGGGAGCAGATTCTCGACAAGCTGGGTTTTGCCCCCCTGCCGAGCCAGAAGACGAACCTGGTGCCTCTCGGCGGCATGGGGATGCACGTGTCGGCCTACTCGCCCAAGGCGAACCAGGCGGAGGCCCTGAACTTCATGAAGTGGTTCGAGCAGGCCGACATCCAGAAGAAGTGGGCAGCGGCTGGTGGCGTGCCGGCGCGTACGGACGCCCTGGAGTCGCCCGAGTTCCTCAACGCCGGGCCGTTCAACAAGGTGTACACCGACTCGGTTCCGCGGATGCGGGACATGTGGAACGTGCCCGAGTACGCGCGCCTCATCGACATTGAGAACACCAACGTGAACGCGGCTCTCAACGGCGCGAAGAAGCCGAAGGACGCGCTCGACGACATCGCCAAGGAGCAGCAGAGCGTGCTCGACTCCGGCAGCCGCAAGGGCGGCGGCGGACTGTGAGTGAGCCCGCCCCTCTGACGACCGACCACCCCGGGCAGGCGGCGTCCGCGACGCCGCCTGCACCGGGCTGGTCCCGCCGCTTGAGCGACCGCGGGCTCGCCGTGACCTTCATCTCCCCCGCGCTGCTGCTGTTGCTGGCGATGTCGGTGTTCCCGTTGCTGTGGGCGTTGTACCTGTCTTTCACCGACTACTCGGCGACCCGCGGGGGGCCGGCCCATTTCGTCGGGTTCGAGAACTACACCGCCATCCTGACTTCGGCGCAGGTCCACCTGAGGGCCTTGACGACGTTGATCTACGTGGTCGGCGCGGTCGCTTTGCAGACCGTGCTGGGTTTCGCCATCGCCTACCTGATCTCACGGCGCACGCACGGGCGAGGACTGCTGACCACTCTGTTCCTGGTTCCGATGATGCTGTCGCCGGTCGTGGTCGGGCTGTTCTGGCGATTCATGCTCGACGCGCAGTTCGGCGTGGTCAACAGCATGCTCGGCTCGCTCGGCCTGGGGCAGGTGGAGTGGCTCACCCGGCAGCGAACGGCACTGATCTCCCTGATCGTGGTCGACACCTGGCAATGGACGCCGTTCATCATGCTCATCGCACTCGCGGGCCTTACCGCGGTCCCCAAGTACTTGTACGAGGCCGCCTCGATCGACCGGGCGTCCGAGTGGTTCCGGTTCCGCACCATCACTCTGCCGCTGGTGTGGCCGCTGCTCCTCATCGCCGTGTTGTTCAGGGCCATCGAGGCCTTCCGGCTGTTCGACCTGGTCTACATCCTCACCAGCGGAGGTCCGGGGGTCTCCACCGAGACGTTGTCGTTCCACGTCTACAAGGTCGCGTTCCTGGGCTTCAACACCGGAACCGCCTCGGCGTACGGGATCCTCATGGTCCTCGTCGTCATCGTCCTTGCGCAGCTCTACCTGCGCTACTTGAACAAGCTCAAGGAGGACTGATGGCCGTCTCCGTCGACGAGGCCGTGTCCACAGGTCCTGGCCGGGATCACACGCCCCCCGCGCGCCGCTTCGGCGGCCGGGGCCGCTCCGTGCTGGAGGTCGCGCTGCTGACCGTGCTGGCCGTCGTGATGCTCTTTCCGGTGCTGTGGATGATCGAGACGTCCATCAAGGAGAACCGGGACGTCTACGCCATCCCGGCCAAGTTCTTCGACTTCAAGGTCACCTTGGACCATTTCAAGGACGTGTTCGCCGCCTCCGGCGGCGGTCGCTCGGCCTTGTCCGTCTCGTTCCTCAACTCCGTCGTGGTCGCCGGGGTCTCCACGGCGCTGGCCACCGTGCTGGGGGTCCCGGCGGCCTGGGCCTACTCACGCTTCGCCGTGAAGGCCGAGAAGGACCAGCTGTTCTTCATCCTGTCCACCCGCTTCATGCCGCCCGTGGTGGTCGTGATCCCGATCTTCCTCATGTACCGCCAAGTCGGGCTCATCGACTCCAAGCTCGGCCTGATCCTCATCTACGCCGCGTTCAACGTCCCGTTCACGATCTGGATGATGAAGGGGTTCGTCGACGAGGTGCCCGCAGAGTACGAGGATGCCGCCATGCTCGACGGCTACACCCGCCTGCAGGCGTTCTGGAAATTCACCCTTCCCCTGCTCCTGCCCGGAATCGCCGCGACGGCGGTCTTCGCACTCATCTTCTCGTGGAACGAGTTCGTGTTCGCCATCTTCCTCACCTCCAGCGACAGCGTGCGGACGGCCCCACCCGCCATCGCCGGCCTCATCGGTGGAACCACTGTGGACTGGGGTCTCGTGGCCGCCGCCTCCGTAGTGTTCGCCCTACCGGTGCTGGTCTTCGCCTACCTGGTACGCAAGCACCTCATCGCCGGTGTGACGCTCGGGGCGGTGCGACGCTGATGGCGGGCATCGAGGTGACCGCCCTGCACAAGCGCTACCCGGACGGGACGGTCGCAGTTGACCACGTGGACCTGTCCATCGGCGACGGCGAGCTGTTCGTGATGCTCGGCCCTTCGGGTTGCGGCAAGACGACCACGCTGCGGGCCATAGCCGGCCTGGAGAGGCAGACGACGGGCGACATCCGCATCGGCGACACGCTGGTCAACGACCTGCCGCCCGCCGAGCGCGACATCGCCATGGTGTTCCAGTTCTACGCTCTCTACCCGCATCTGAGAACCCGCGACAACCTGGCGTTCCCACTGCGGGCCGAGGGACTGCCCAAGGCGGAGGTGCGCGAGCGGGTCGAGGAGGCCGCCCGGCTGATGCGGCTTGGTCCGCTCCTGGACCGGCGACCGAACCGGCTGTCCGGCGGGGAGCAGCAGCGCGTCGCGCTTGCTCGCGCCCTGGTGCGACGACCGCGCGCATTCCTCATGGACGAACCTCTCACCAATCTGGACGCGGAGCTGAGGGCGGACATGCGCACGGAGATCAAGCACCTGCAGGGGGAGCTGGGGACGACGATGGTCTACGTCACCCACGACCAAGTCGAGGCGATGTCGCTCGGTCACAGAATCGCCATCCTCAACAAGGGCCGCGTCGAGCAGATCGGCACGCCGCTGGAAGTCTACGACCGTCCGGCGAGTCTTTTCTGCGCCGCGTTCATCGGCTCCCCGCCGATGAACCTGATCGAGGTGGAGGTGGCCGACGGGCAGCTGCGCAGTAAGAGCGGACTGGTCCTCACGCCACCGCCAGGCCTGCCGCGCGACCGTTCCCTGGTCGCGGGCGTCCGGCCGGAGGCGCTGGAAGTCACAGAACCAGGGGCGGAAGGTTCGGTCCCGGCCCGCGTGGTCTCGGCGGAGTGGCTGGGCGACGAGATCATCTACGTGGTCGACCACGGCGGCCAGCGCGACGTACGGGTTCGGATGCCACCGACTGTCCGTTTCGCCGCTGACGCACCGGTCGGGCTACGGCACACCGGCGGGGCCCCGGCGGTCTACGACGTGAGCACGGAAGAGCTGGTGGCCTGATGGGAACCGTGGCAGTGCACGGGCTGTGCAAGTCCTTCGGTAAAGTCCAGGCCCTGGACGGGGTGACGCTGGACGTGCCGGACGGCTCGTTCTTCGTCGTCCTCGGGCCCTCCGGGGCAGGCAAGACGACGACCCTGCGAGCGATCGCCGGCCTTGAGAAGCTTGACGCCGGGTCGGTGCACCTGGACGGGAGGGACGCGACCGGTGACGCCCCGGCCGCACGCGACCTGGCCATGGTCTTCCAGAGCTACGCCCTCTACCCGCGACACACGGCGTACGAGAACATCGCTTCGCCGCTGCGGGCACGCCGCTGTTCTTCGAGCGAGGTCGCCGCTGCCGTCGAGCAGATGTCGAGCCTGCTGCACATCGAACGTCTGCTGCAGCGTCGTCCCGCGCAGTTGTCGGGCGGTGAGATGCAGCGTGTCGCCCTGGCCCGGGCGCTGGTCCGGCGCCCGCGCGCGTTTCTCATGGACGAGCCGCTGACGAACCTCGACCTCAAGCTCCGCGTCGAGATGCGCACCGAGCTCACCCGCATCCACCGGAGCCTCGGGGGAACCTTCGTCTACGTGACCAACGACCAGGTCGAGGCCCTGTCCATGGCCGACCAGGTCGCGGTCCTCAAGGATGGGAAGGTGCAACAGGTCGGAACGCCGACCGAGGTGTACGAGCGTCCAGCCAACCAGTGGGTCGCAGGCTTCGTCGGGAGCCCGCCGATCAGCCTGCTCGCCTGCCACGCCGAGGGGGATCGTCTGGTCGGGGCGGAAGGCTGGACGCTGCCGCGGCCCCGCTGGACCACAGCTGAGGACGGTCGTCCGCTGCTGCTGGGCCTGCGCGCAGAGGACCTGTCCGTCGAGCAGCGTGGGAACGCGTCGTTGTCGGGTGAGCTCTACGGCCTTGAGCCGCTCGGTGACCGAACGGTGGTCGACGTCCGAGTGGGGACGGAGATCCTCAAGGTCAAGGCACGACCCACCCTCACCGGTACGCCGGGCGAGCGGCTGCTTGTCACGGTCGACCTGGACCGTGCGCACCTGTTCGATGCCGGCACCGGGCTGGCGCTGTCCGAGGCCGGGAGGTAACCGCGCAGGGCGGCGACGTCAACATGCGCCCGCACGTGGCAATCGGGCCTCGGCGGACCGTCACCGGTGAGCACGGCCTGACGACGCTGAAGCAGCCATGGCCCGAGAAGGCGATCGGTGGCGCGGGGCGTCGCCCTGCAGCCAGGGCCAAGGCCACGTTCGACCCGCTCGGCAACCTCGACCCCGGCGATGTCGTGTGACCCGTTCGTCAACGCGCGTGGCGCGATCGCTGAGGTCACGCTGGACATCACCAAGAACATCACAGGAGGCGACGCAATGAGTGACCCGATGAACGTCCTGGCCCCCGAGCACCGGCGGCTCCGGATTGGCGACGCCTGGCGCGACGCCGCCAGCGGAGCCACCTTTGTCGTCGAGGACCCGGCCACCGGCAAGACCATCGCCGAGGTGGCGGACGCCGACGTCGTTGACGGGCTCGCCGCTCTGGACGTGGCGAGCAAGGCAATGGCGCAGTGGGCGGCGACCCCGCCGCGAAAACGGTCAGAGTTGTTGGCCGCGACGTACCGGGCACTGACCGAGCGATCCGAGGAGGTCGCCCGGCTGATAACGCTCGAGATGGGCAAGCCGCTCGCCGAGGCTCGGGCAGAGGTGGCCTACGGCGCCGAGTTCTTCCGGTGGTTCGCCGAGGAGGCGGTGCGCGTCGAGGGGCGCTACAACACCGCTCCCGCTGGTGGATATCGCATCCTCACGGTGCCGAAGCCGGTCGGACCGTGCGTCTTCGTGACGCCCTGGAACTTTCCGTTGGCCATGGGTGCCCGCAAGATCGCTCCTGCGCTGGCGGCGGGCTGCACGACGATCACCAAGCCAGCAGCCCAGACGCCACTCACCATGCTGTTCCTGGCCCGCATCATGGAGGAGGTCGGCGTTCCCCCGGGCGTCGTCAACGTCGTGACAACCAAGCGTGCCGGCGAGGTGGTCTCAGCACTGCTAGCCGACCGCCGGACCCGCAAGCTTTCGTTCACCGGGTCGACCGAGGTCGGGCGCGTGCTGCTACGACAGGCGGCGGACAACGTGCTGCGCACCTCCATGGAACTGGGCGGCAACGCGGCCTTGATCGTGTGTGCCGACGCGGACCTGGACGTCGCGCTCGACGGTGCCATGGTGGCCAAGATGCGCAACATCGGGGAGTCCTGCATCGCGGCCAACCGAATCTACGTCGAGGAGCCGGTGCGCGAGGAGTTCACGGCGCGCTTCGCCAAGCGGATGGGCGCGCTCTCGGTGGGCCATGGTCTCGACGACGGCGTGGACGTCGGGGCGTTGATCGACGAGGCCTCGGTCACCAAGATCGACGAGCTCGTCGCCGATGCGGTCGATCGCGGCGCCCGTGTCTTGGTGGGCGGCGAGCGTCCGGATGGGCCGGGCCACTTCTACCCGCCTACGGTCCTCGTCGACGTGCCCGAAGACGCGCGGATGCTGGAGGCGGAAATCTTCGGCCCGGTGGCGCCGATCATCTCGTTCACTTCCGACGACGAGGTAATGGCGAAGGCCAACGACACCGAGCACGGCCTGGTCGGATACGTCTTCACCCGTGACCTGCAGCGGGCGCTCCGGTTCACCGAGGGGCTACAGACGGGGATGGTCGGCGTCAACCGTGGTCTGATCTCGGACCCGTCGGCTCCGTTCGGAGGCGTGAAGCAGTCCGGGATCGGCAAGGAGGGGTCGCACGAGGGCATCCTTGAGTACCTCGACGTCACCTACGCGGCGATCGACCTACCGTGACCGGCCTGCTGCTCCGGGTGCCCGCCGAGGATCACCGCGCCCTGTGCACACATGACCTGACCGGCCTCCACCCGTGGGGCGGGACCCGGGCCATGGTCGGCACGAATCCGCTGGCACCCGGGGACGCCGTCGACTCCGCCGGTGTGCGCGCCACAGACGCGGCGGCGGCGGTGGATGGGGCGATCAGCCCTTTCGGCGGTCCCAAAGGCTACGCCCTCAGGCTCATGATCGAGGTGCTGGTCGCGACCTTGACTCGTACCGCCCTTGGCGACGATGTCCGCGGGACCCTCGACCCGACCGACCCGCCCACCAAGGGCGACGTCTTCATCGCGATGGACCCGAGGGCGCCCGGGCACGACCGAGTCTGGGAGCCCGGCGCGCGCCTGCGCCACCCGGCAGCCAACCTTGCCGACGCCGTCCCGGTCTCGCAGGTGACCTGGACGTCCGCCCAGCAAATCACCGCCGACGTTCCAGAGAGGCACTGACATGCTTGAGACCGTCCGCGGACCACGCCAGCTGATAGTGGGCGAAGGGGTCGCGCAGAACATCCCACGAGTGGTGGCCGAGTGTGGCTCGCGAGTCCTCATCGTGACCGACCGGGTTCTTCTGGGGCAGCCGGGCGTGGCCGAGATCGTGGCCGCCGTGCGGGAGAAGGTCGCAGTCGTCGGGGTGTTCGCCGACGCGACTCCGGAGGTGCCACTCGCCGATGTCGCCCTGGCCGTCTCGGTCGCCGCAGAGGTGGACGCCGACGTAATCCTCGCCATCGGGGGTGGCACGGTGATCGACCTCGCCAAAATCGTCGGCGTCATCCGGCGCCACGGTGGGACGCCGCGCGACTTCTACGGCGAGTCGAAGGTGCCGGGGCCGACGATTCCTCTCGTCGCGGTCCCGACGACGTCAGGCACCGGCTCCGAGCTCACGCCCGTCTCGGTGTTGACCGACCCGGACCGCGAGCTGAAGGTGGGGGTCTCCAGCGTCCACATCGTGCCCGACTTCGCCATCGTCGACCCCGAGCTCACCTACACCTGCCCTGCGACCGTCACTGCCCACTCCGGCATCGACGCGTTTTGTCACGCGGTGGAGAGCTACACCGCGCGACCCCGGGCCCACGGACCGCGCGACCCGGTGGAGCAGGTCTTCCTCGGCCGCAACCCGATCACCGATCACTACGCGCTCCTGGCCGCGGAGCGGATCGCCCGCAGCTTGCCCCATGTCGTCAGGGACGGAGGCGACAAGGACGCGCGCGCGGACATGTCCTATGGGTCCATGCTAGCCGGGCTCGCATTTTCCCACGCAGGCAACGCGGCTCCGCACGCCCTCCAGTACCCCATCGGCGCAGCCACCCACACGCCGCACGGCCTGGGCGTCGGGCTGCTGCTGCCCTACGCGCTGGACGCGGCCAGGGATGCCATCGGCGACCGGTTGGCCATCCTCGCCGGGGTGTGCGGGCTCGACGTGACCGACGCCTCGGATGCCGAGGCCGCAGATACGTTCCTCACCTGGCTCGACGGGCTCCTTGCCGACATCGGCATCCCTGCCACCTTGGCGGACATCGGCGTGGCACGCGCCGACCTCCCGCGCTTCGCGGAGATGGCCAGTGGCGTCACCCGCTTGATCCAGAACCATCCAGGCCCGACCGACACCGCCAGCCTGACCGCGATCCTCGAAGCGGCCTGGACCGGGGACCGGACCCGACACGTCCTGACTCCGGAGCAGACATAGTGACGGGCCTTTCACATGACGACGAGTTCCCTGCCCCACCCTGGGTATCGGGATTGTCAGAACCGAAACAACTCCTCCCGGCCGATCTCCGGGAACCCCCGTAGACGCTCCAGCTCCTCATCCGCAAACACCCGCGTCGCCACGAACGACCTCCAGCCAGGCCCCACAGACCACCAGCAAAGAAGCCATTCAGCCATATCCGCCCGATTTACGGCGAGTACTACGGCGACCCCGTCATGGTGCGTCGCGTATCCCGAGAATGTATGTCGCGGTAAGCGCGACGGCACGGTCTTCGTCATGTGACAGATCCGCGAGGGCTCGTGACGCTGTGGTTCCCGGGATGTCCGCGAGCGCCTGTGTCAGCCGTCGACGTGCAGACGATTCAACGGTGCCGTGGGCGAGGCGATCAACGAGCCTGGTGGCGATCTGATCCGCCAACGCGGGACGACTCGCCAGCGCGCTCAGGGCGTCGGCCGCGTCGACGTCATTCGTCCCCTCGACGACGATATCGATGAGCGTCGGGACCGCGTCGGCCACTCCACGTGCCCCGAGCGCCAGAGCCGCATACCTGCGGACCACGATGTCGGGGTTCGCGAGGGCGTCCCGCAGCAGTGTGGTCGCCCCACCGTTCGGAATCTCGGCGATGGACTGGACGGCACGTTCGCGCACCTCGGCTACTGGTGAGCCGAGGCCCTCCGCCAGCAGCGCCAGGCCGTCATCGCCCGATTGCGCCAAAGCCCAGCGAAGGGCTCCGGCGACGTTCGGGTCCGTCTCGCTCAGCGCTGCCTCGACCAGTGCTTCCACTGGCACCGGAACCTCTTCGACTGAGGACAAGGCCGCGCGCTGGCGCTTGCCGGCGTTCTTTGACCCCAACGCCTGCAGGAGTGCGACGATCTGTAGGACGTCCTCCCAGCCGGCGGGTTCCGCGGCACCGATCCGACGCAGTCGCGTGAGCAACTCCGTCTCAGCCGCAACGCGTTCTCGCGTCTGGCGGATGAGGTCGTCGACGAGCTCCGAGGGCGTGAACCCGGGATCATCGAGCGCGCGCCTGACGTCACGCAGCGACAGCCCCAAGGACCGCAGGCTCTCGATATGGAAGATCCGCCGGATGTCCTCGCTGGAGTACTCCCGATAGCCGGCGTCGGTACGACCCGTCGGCCGCACCAGGCCGAGCGAGTCATAATGCCTGAGCATGCGAGCGCTGACCCCGGACCGTCGTGCTACATCACCGATCAACACTGCCTATCACTCCTCCTTGCTGGTGCTGCCGAGGGCTACGACGCGCTTGGCCTCCTCGATCGCGAATTCGAATCCGGCATCAGGGTCGCGCGACAGCCGTTCCGTGGCGATCGCGTGCGCGCGCACGCGCGGGTCGAGATCCGTCATCGCGGCGCGCACCGTTGGCACAATCACCTCACCGAGCGCGATCAGCGCCCGGCTGAGGCTCAGCTGCGTCTGACGTCCGCCGCGCCCGAGCTGTGTCGACAACACCGCGGCCAACTCGGGCTCTTCACCTTCGGGCACGAGCACGACCGCTGCCCGCCAAGCGCTCCGCGCCACCTCATCGTCGGCGTCGGACAGAAGCGCCCGTGTGATCGCCGGCCACGCTTGCCGATCCCCGATCTTGGACAGCGTGTGCAGCGCCTGGCTTCGTGCCTGCGCACGCTCCGAGCGGAGTTCATTGAGAAGCTCTGGGACCGTCATTGATGCTGGGTGGCGGGTGAGTGCCCACGTCAGCATGTCGCGCACGTAGAATTCGGGTTCGATCGCGCACCGTTCGATGAGCTTGTCGATGAACCGCGGGTCAGGGGTCGTGCCGGCCGCCATCGCCGCCCGCAGCCGCACTGACGAGCGGCTGTCCTCCAGCCCCTGGAAAGCTCGAATCGTATCCGTGTCCTGTTTCGGCATGGTCATCGGGACCACCTCCTTGGCAACAGTGAAGACCTTGTCACTGTGTCAAGGTCAAGAGAGGTCACGCCACGAGATCACCAGGCACCCTCTGTGCCCATGAACACATCTGGCGCTCCGCGCCGGCGTCGACATCGTCGTCGTCGCCGAGCTACTCGGCCACGCCCGCCTCGACACCTTGCCCACCCACGCCGACCTCGAAGACGCGGTTGGGCATCTGCCAACCGACCAATAGTGCCCCCCTGAGCTGGGCGAACTCAATCGCGTGTACCTGGTGACACCACTCTTACCGACACCCCAACCCTCCCGAAGTACGCACTAGAGGTGCCGCAGGACGCCCAGGGAGCTCAAGGGTTATTCGTTAAACGACGCGGCCGTGTGTCAGGTGCGCTTCTGGCTCGTCATCGGCTGGGTCCCGACCACGTTCAGCAGCTCGAACTGGTCAGCGGTCGCGGTGCCGGGCGGCGCCGAGTAGACGACGATGCGCAGGTCAGACCCCGGCACGGTGAGGACATCGCAGTCCACGGTCACCCCACCCACGTCCGGGTGGTGCACGACCTTGGTGTCCCCAGTGCCGTACCTGCCGACCGCGTGCGTGGCCCAGAGCTCGCGGAAGCGCTCGCTGTGCTCCCGAAGGTCATCGACGAGCATGCGCAGCCGCCCGTCCTCCGGGTAGGCGGCGAGGGAGGACCGCAGGTCCGACACCAGCGCCGCCTCGAACCGGGCCAGTTCGCCGGGCAGGTGGGCGACGCGTGAGGGGGCGCCGGCGAAATGGCGCCATATGACGTTGCGGTCGCGGCCGCGCAGCAGCGACGGGTCGCCGGTCAGCGCGCCCCACAGCGGGTTCCACGTGAGGAGTGTCCAGGACGCGTCGTAGACGCTGAGCGGGGTGCGCGCCAGTTGGTCGCACAGGCGCTGCACGCTGGGCGGTATGTGCTGCGAGACCTGTCCTGCGCCGGGCGGGCGCCGGCCCGCGAGCAGGTACAGGTGATCGCGTTCGGACACCGATAGGCGCAGTGCGCGGGACAAGGCGGCCAGTACCTGGGCCGACGGGGAGGTGGCCCGGCCGCGTTCGAGGCGTACCACGTAGTCGACTGACAGCCCGGCCAGCTGGGCGAGTTCCTCGCGGCGCAGGCCTGGCGCGCGCCGCACCCCGCCCGACGGCAGCCCGGCATCCCCGGGCGGCAGCCGGTCCCTCCAGTGGCGCAGGGCCGCGCCCAGGTCGGCGCGGTCCGTGGGTCCGGTGGGTGCACTGGTCATGCCGCCTATTGTCCGCCACTTCCGGCAAAACAGCCTGGTACAGGCGGTCCCCCCGTCGAAGGGTGCTCTGTCTGTCCCGGCGTCACCGGACCATGGTGGCTGCATGACCATCACAGTGATCACCGGCGCCAACAAGGGCCTCGGCCGCGAGACCGCCCGGCGACTCATCGAACTGGGACACACCGTCTACGTGAGTGGCCGGGACGCGGAGCGAACCAAGCGGGCCGCCGCCGACCTCGGCGCACGCCCCCTGCTCCTCGACGTCACCGAGGAGGCGTCGGTGCGTGCCGCGGCCGCGACCGTACGTGAGGAGGCCGGCCGGGTCGACGTCCTCGTCAACAACGCGGGCGTCTCCGTGCCCCGCGCCACAGCGGAGGACCTGACCGCGGATGTACTGCGGGCGATGTACGAGCCGAACGTCTTCGGACCTGTACGAGTAACCAGCGCGTTCCTGCCGCTGCTCGCAGCCGCGTCGCACCCGGTCGTTGTCAACGTGAGCAGCGGGCTCGGCTCACTCGCCATCAACGAAGACCCTTCGCGTGCGCCCGACTACGTGCCGGCGCCGGCGTACGCGTCGTCGAAGGCGGCGCTGAACATGCTCACCATCCACTACGCCAAGGCCCTGCCCGGAATCCGGTTCAACGCCGTGGACCCCGGCTACACGGCCACCGACCTGAACGGTCACCGCGGGCGGCAGACGGTGGAGGAGGGGGCGCGAGTCATCGTCGCGGCGGCGACTGCGCCTCCGGGTACCCCAACCGGCACCTTCACGAACATGGCGGGCAGGGTGCCATGGTAGGCCGGTAGCACCGTCAGCCGGTCGAGCGGCTGTCAGCATGGCGTCGACTGGTCGAGCCGAAGCCTGTACCAACCGCTACCTACCGTCACACAATGTAGATCAAAGTTGCGCTATGCGATCGAGCGGAGTCGGCGTTAACCACGTCCGGAAGACCGCAACGGGCAGGGGTTCACTGACCTCGGGAGAACCCCGTTAACGCCGGATTCCGTGCCAAATCTCTCTGGGCCATCTTGGGAATCCGCCGAGCGGTGACGGCGCTTTCGGGAGTCATGTGCAGCCCTCCGCGAGGATCGGTCAGCCGAACCGCAGGACGAACCGCCCGCGAACGCCGCGCCGTTCGAGCGAGCGATGCGCGTCGGCGGCTCGGGAGGCTGGCAGTTCGCCGGCCACGCGGACGGTGAGCCGTCCTTCACCGGCGAGTTCGGCGAGCCGGTCGAGCTCGGCGGCGGCCTCGACGTAGTCGCGGACGAAGATCGGGGCGACGCGGACCCGGTCGGTCCCGTCGCCCTGGTAACCGCGGACGGTGACCACGGTGCCGCCGTCCTTGACGGCAGGGAGCACGGCGGCCTCCAGCACGGCGGCGTCGACGAGCCCGTCGAAGCCGCCCGGGTGGTGGCGGCGGACCATTGCGGCGAAGTCGTCCCCCCGCGGCACGACCTCGTCGGCTCCGCACTCGCGGATGAAGGTCTCGTCCTGCCGGGCGGCGTCGGCGACGACGACGACCAGCCCGGCCTGCTTGGCGAGCTGGACGAAGTACCCACCGACGGTGCCGGCGGCGCCGGTGACGGCGACCGTCGCGCCGGCCGGGAGCGCCAGCGTGTCGAGTGCGAGCCGGGCGGTGAGCCCGTTCATCGGGATGGTGGCGGCCTGAACGTCCGAGAGCCCGGCCGGGATCTTCGCGACCGAGCGTGCCGACATGACGAGGTCTGCCCGGTAGCCGCCGTGCGCACCTGAGGGCACCACGATGGCCATGACGGCGTCCCCGATCGCGAACGGGCGGTCGACGGCGGGTCCGATCTCGGTGATCACACCGGCGACCTCCATGCCCGGCACCCGCACCGCGTCCGCCTCATCCTGCCGCGGACGAGAACGGATCATCGCGTCGGTCGGGTTCACCGTGGCGCTGGTCACCCGGATCCTGACCTGACCGGGACCGATCGGTTGGGCCGCCAGGTCGAACTCGCCGAGAGCGTCCGGTCCGCCTGGCTGCGTCACTCCGATCGCTTGAACCATGGTCGTTCGTCACTCCTCATTCGTTGCCGCCTGGGTGGCGATGGGCAGGGCCGACCGCGCCGCTGACGAGTCGCGGCGTGTGCTCGACCCGGTTCGGCTACGGCGATGTGGGGGCGTGAAGACCCTCGAGCAGCAAGCTGCACACCTCGTCGAGTTCGGCGCCGATGCCGGGGTTCTGCCATTCGGCCGCGTGGGCGAGGTGGTTGAACTTGGCAGTGGCGTTGAAGACCACGCGGGCGGTGGCCTCCGCGTCGTCGGTGCGGAGGCTGCCGTCGGCGGCGCCGTCGGCGATGATGGCCGTCAGCTGGCCCAAGAGGTCGGCGACGTGGTCGGTGGCGACGCTGCTGTGCGCGGCCGCGAGGATTCCATAGGCGGTGAACAGCTCCGGGTCCTCGCGAATCTTGGCCTGCTTCACGGCCAGGACGGCGTGCAGCCAGGTACGCAGTCTCTGCACTGGCGGGACCGCGCTGTCGGCGGCAATGACGGCGAGGGCGTCGCGGTTGCGGTCGAGCCAGCGCCGGGTCACGGCCTCGCGCAGCGCCTGCTTGGAGGCGAAGTGCTTGTAGACGGCGGCGTGGCTGACCCCGAGTGCCCGTGCGACGTCGACGACGGTTGCCTTGTCCGGTCCGTGGCGGCGCAGGATCTCGGGGGTCGAAGTGCAGCGGAACGAAAACGTACGCTAAGCCTGTTCGCGCAGGTCACCTGTGACGGTTGAACGCAGGATCCGGTGGAAGGCGTGTCCAGACAGAGTCGAGCCGGCCAACGATCGCGGCCCCGTTCCGAGCACTCCCCGGACCGCATCGCGTGGCCGGCTGCCGTTGACCGTGCTATCCCGCCACGTAGATCGTCACGTCGCGTCTTGATATCTTGGTGACAGGTGCGCCGGGAAGTCTGGTCGGCATGTGATCGTCCCGACTCTGCTGCAGGACGGAGTTCCATGCCCGGCACCACCGACCATCGCGCCCCTCGTCTGCTCGCCAGAGGTACCTGGCCCGAGGTCCGGCGGATCGCCGGCATTCTGCGCAAGGAGACCATCGGCGGAGCGTTGCTGCTGGCCGGCGCGATCGTGGCGCTGGTGTGGGCCAACTCGCCGTGGGCGCAGGCGTACGCGGATCTGCGCGCGTTCCGTGTCGGCCCGGCAGCGTTGCACCTGGACCTGCCTCTGGCCACCTGGGCCGCTGACGGGCTGCTGGCGATCTTTTTCTTCGTCGCCGGGCTGGAGCTCAAGCGTGAGTTCGTCGCCGGTGACCTGCGCGAAGCGCGGCGGGCCGTGGTGCCGGTGGCGGCTGCGTTCGGCGGAGTGATCTCCCCGCCCTGCTGTACCTGGCGGTCGCCGGCGCCGAGGCGCCTCGCGGATGGGCGATCCCCACCGCGACCGACATCGCCTTCGCCCTGGCCGTGCTCGCGGTGGTCGGCCGGCACCTGCCCGCGGCGCTGCGCACGTTCCTGCTGACGTTGGCGGTGGTGGACGACCTCATCGCCATCGTCATCATCGCCACCTTCTACACCACCCACCTGTCGGTGCTGCCCCTGCTGGGCTCCCTGGTGCCGCTGGCTGCTTTCGCCGTGTTGGTCCAGCGGCGGGTGCGCTCGTGGTGGCTGCTGCCGCTCGCCTTCACCTGCTGGGCGCTGGTGCACGCCTCGGGCGTGCATGCCACCGTGGCGGGGGTGCTGCTGGCGCTGACCGTGCCGGTACTGCGCAGCAGGCAGGCCGGTGGACCTCAGGCCGGGCCAGGTCTGGCGGAACACTTCGAACACCGCCTGCGGCCGATCTCCGCCGGCATCGCCGTCCCCGTCTTCGCCTTCTTCTCCGCCGGGGTGAGCCTCGGCGGGTTCAGCGGGCTGGCGCGGACGCTGAGCGACCCGGTCGCGGTGGGTATCGTGATCGGCCTGCTGGCCGGCAAGCCGATCGGCATCATGGCCGCGACCTGGTCGGTGGCCCGCTTCACCCGCGCCACCCTGGACGAGGGCCTGGCCTGGATCGACATGGCCGGGCTGTCCGTCCTTGCCGGGATCGGTTTCACCGTGTCCCTGCTGATCGGAGAGCTGGCTTTCGGAACCGGCAGCGACGCCGACGCCCGGGTCAGGGTCGCCGTCCTGGCCGGTTCGGTGGCCGCCGCCGGGGTGGCCGCGGTGATCCTGAGGCTGCGCGCCCGGGTCTACCGGCGCATCCACCAGGCCGAGACCACCGACCTCGACCGCGACGACATCCCTGACCTGTACCAGGACACCTAACACCAACGATCCCGTGCCCCGCAGTCACCCTTCGGCGCTCGCCCAGCCTGCCGGGCCGCTCACCCTGACCAGCGATCAGAGGCACAAGTCATCAGTCCACACGGTATGGCGAACGTGTCCGCTGATCCTCGGCTGGGCAGCCCGTGCCTCGGCGTCGAATTCGGCATCGTCTGCGTACGGGCCGAGGGCCCGTACGCGCCCGGCGCGCTGGCACCGAGCAGCAGGGCGCCGGCCTTGGCCCGGTGAAGTGAGGGGATCATCGCGGTACCGCTTCCAGCGATCGTGAGGCAGCGGCGGCTCGCAGCTCCTGCAGATCGGGGATGTGGTTGTACAAGGTGCCGGCGGAGACCCCCAGCAGCTTGGCGATGGAGGTGATGGAGTGCTCGGGGTTGGGCAACATGTCGCGGGCGGCACGCAGGATGTCGGAGTTGACGACGGTGGGGCGGCCACCGACGCGGCCACGGGCACGGGCGGCGGCCAGCCCCTCGCGGGTGCCGACCACGATGAGCTCCCGGATGAACTCCGCCAGGGCGGCGAAGACGTGGAACACCAGCCGGCCGCCGGGAGTGGTGGTGTCGAGGTTCTCGTGCAGCGAGGTGAAGCCGACCTCGCGGCGGCGGAGGTCTCCCACCATGGTGATCAGGTCCTGCAGCGACCGGCCATAGCGGTCCAGGGAAGGCACGACCAGGGTGTCGCCCGCGGTGAGGAAGGCGTGGCAGGCGGCGAGCTCGGGCCGGTCGGCGTTCTTGCCGGACTTCTTGTCGGCGAAGATACGGCGGCATCCGGCCGCCTTGAGCGCGTCCAGTTGGCGTTCGAGCTTTTGCCCGCCGGTGGAGACGCGGGCGTAGCCGATCCGGATCTCGGTGCGCTGGGCGGGGAAGGCGGCCAGCGGGTCGTCGAGAGGATCCAGGGCGTGAGTCACGCCGTGGGTTCTCTCAACAAACGGTGCCTGAAGGTTGTTGAACGGCTGAGGTTGTTGAAGGGGTTTTTGAAGGGCTGGCGGCCCCTTCGATGCCCTCGTCGGCTGGTCTTCAATAAACGATGGTTTCTTGAAGGCTCTGGCACCGCTCCCGCCGGACGGCGATCAACGGTCGCCACTAAAAACGTAACTTCGATTACCCACAGCTACTTTGGGCTAGGGACTTGAGTGGAGGGCCTAGACACCTGGCCGGACGGGCGACCAGGTGTTACATTCCTGGCAACTGGAAGATCGCACCCAGGTTGGGGTGCGGGTATCGGTGAGCCGGGAAGCCTGGTCGGCCCGCGATCCGTGGGATCGCGGAGCGAGGAGGCTACTTCCGATGCGCCCGACCATGACCCTGCTCGGCTGCGGCATCGCCGCCGGCGTGCTCGTCCCGGCTCTGATCCTGATCGATGGTGCCACCCGGCCCGGCTACAGCCTGCGGCATCACGGCGCCAGCCAACTCGGCACCGGCGAGCGCGGCTGGCTGCAAACGGCCAACTTCGTGATCGGTGGCCTCCTGCTGCTCGCCTTCGCCGCCGGGCTGCGCGGCATTCTTCCCCCCGGACGCGCAGCAACCTGGGGGCCCATCCTTCTCGCTGGCACCGGCCTGGCACTGGCCGTGGCCGGGATCGTGCCCACCGATCCCGCGCTCGGCTACCCGCCCGGCCAACCCGAGGTGGTCACCGCCACCGGCCGCCTGCACGGGCTGGCCGGCCTGGCGCTGTTCACCGGGCTGGCGGCCACGCCGTTCGTGCTGGCACAAGCGCTGAGCGGCGGCAGCCGCCGGTGGGCGGCCTACTCGCGCTGGTCGGGCGCGCTGGTCATCACCTTCGCCGTCGCCGCCGGACTCGTCTTCCGCCTGGACGTCCAGGATGTGCTGCGGCCCGCACCCGCCGGATTGCTCGAGCACGCCGCCCTGCTGGCCGGTTTCGCCTGGATCACCGCAGTCGGCGTTCGCCTGCGCCGTCATGCACCCGCTCAGGCCTGAGCGATGGAGATCTGGGGTTGGCCTTGCTCATCACCAGGGCAGCGAAGGAGCACGGTATGGGAGGCAGTTAGGTATCCGTGGAGATGTCCGGAAGATCTTCCTCAGGCTAGTGAGGTGCCATGACCGAGCGGACAGTCCTGATCTCCGGAGCCGGCGTCGCCGGGCCAACAGCGGCCTACTGGCTAGCCAGGCACGGCTTCCACGTCACCGTCGTTGAACGTGCCGGAACGCCGCGCTCCAGCGGGAACCCGGTAGACATCAAAGGCCCCGCCGTAGGCGTCGCTGAACGGATGGGCATCCTGCCCCGGCTGCGCGAGGCCGCCACCGGTACGACAGGCCTCACCTTCGTCAACGCGGCCGGCAAGCGGGTCGGCCGGATGGACATGCGCGCCTTTCAACGGCCGGGCGAGATCGAGTTACCGCGCGGCGACCTCGCCTCGATCCTGTACGAGGCCAGTCGTGACCATGCCGAGTACCTCTTCGATGACTCCATCGCGAGCCTTGAGCAGGATGGGCACGGAGTCGAGATCACCTTCGAGCGCGCCAGGCCCCGTCGATTCGACCTGGTGATCGGTGCCGACGGTTTGCATTCGATGACGCGTCGACTGACGTTCGACACCGAGAACGGGTTCCTGCGTCACATGGGCCTCTACGTCGCGACATTGCGGCTTCCCGGCTTGTCCGGGGTCGGTCGGGACATCCTCATGCACAACGTCCCTGGCAAAGCGCTCGCCGTCAGCTTCACACCCAGCGGCGCGTTCTTCCTGTACCGCAGTGCGGCCGAACCCGGCTTCGACCACCGCGACCACGAGCAGCACAAGCGGCTGCTGACGCGCGCGTACCAGGACGTCTCCTGGCGCGCGCCCGACCTTCTTGAGCACGTGCGCACCGCTGACGACCTCTACTTCGACTCGGTGAGTCATGTACGCCTGCCGCGCTGGTGGAACGGCCGGATCGTCCTACTCGGTGACGCCGCATCCTGCGTGTCACTGTTCGGAGACGGCTCCACCCTGGCCATGGCGGGAGCGTGCACCGACGCCGAGGAACTGTCCGCGGGTCCGGGCGATCCCGAGGCGGCCTTCCGCCGTTACGAAGCCGCTCACCGGCGCCTGGTCGACCCCAAACAGCGCACCATCAGACAGGCGTCGGCGCTCCTGGTCCCCGCGACGCGGGGCGGCATCCTGGCGCGCAACCTCGCCACCCGCCTGTGGCCCGCCGTGGCCGCCGCCGCCCGCCTGCAGCGCGCTTTCCGTTCGGCATAGGCTGCGGGCCGGTCGGAAGAATAGGAATCCGAACTGGTCACCCGGATCCAACAGATCACATCCACCGTCGACGGCCGTCTCCTCGGTAGACCACCTCACCGCGGAGGCCGACGGGCCATCATCGCGGAGAACTACCCGGCATATGTCGCCGAATACGGCGAGCCCGCATACTCAGGGAGGTACCTGGCGGCTGGGACACATTCGTGAGCGGAGGGCCGGTCAGAACCTACTTTGGGGCTGAGGACATCTCGGGAGTGGAGGGCCGGCGTCGGCGCGGTTGAGACCGCCCAGCACGCCGCGGCGGCCGCCTTGGCGCCCACAGATCTGCGCGGCTCGGCCTTCGGTCTGCTGGCCACCGTCCAACCCCTGGGCAATCTGGCCGCCAGCAGCATCGCAGGCATCCTGTGGACCCTCATCTCCCCGGGCGCCGCGTTCTCCTACCTCACCATCTGGATGATCCTGGCCTTGATCGGCCTACTGATCACCCCACAGCGCTGAGATACGACACCAGTCGAAACCGACAGGGGCCGCTGCACAGCGACTCAGTCCTCCTCGTCCTCGGCGTCGGGATCGGGCGTCTCGGGGTCACGGAGGGGGCGCCGGGCTCCGCCGAGCTCGTGGCGGTAGAAGGAGTAGCGGCCGTGCACGTTGATGTGCTTGCAGATGAACGGTGACAGGCGGGCCACGTCCGCCTCCTGCACCGGGTAACCCTGCTCGCGCAGCTGGATGAGAGCGTCGTCGATGTAGGTGGTGTTCCACAGCACCAGGCAGTTCAAGACGATGCCCAGTGCGCCGAGCTGGTCTTCGAGTCCGTCGTAGTAGCGGTGGAACAGCTGCCCTTTGCGGCCGTGGAAGACCCGTTCGGCCAGGGCGTGCCGTCCCTCCTGCAGGTTGCGAATGCCCTTGATGTCACGCCGCAGTTCCTCATCGTCGATCAGAGCCAGCACGTGCAGGGACTTGAAGACGCGGCCGTAGATGTTGATTGCTTCGCCCAGCGCGGTGGGATGGCCGTCGCGCTGCAGCATCCGCACCACGTCGTACGGGCTGACCTCGCTGGTGTAGATGGAGGCGACCAGCCGGGTGATGTCGTCCCAATGGTGAGCCACCTTGGCCAGGTCCAGGCGTCCGCGGGCCAACGAGTTCAGCGCCCCGTAATCGGCCTCAGGCTGGGTCTTCCACAGTTTCTGATCCGGCAGGTCGGCCAGCGCCGGCCGGTACTCGCGATCCAGCAGGTGCGCGAGCCCGAATACCAGGTCGGAATACGATCCGGTGTCGGTCACGATCACATCCGCGCGGCGGCCCTCACCGCTGGAGAAGATGACGTCCAGGGCGTGCAGGCAGTCGCGGTCTGTGCCGGAGACGACCTTCGCCGCGACGCCGAACGCCTGATCGTTGATCATGTTGAGCCAGGTGACACCACGCTTGGGGCCGAAGTACTTGCGGTTGGGGCGGGCGTAGGCCGACGGGACCGGGACGATGAAGCGCATCCCGTCGATCGCCGCGACCAGGCCGCCACCCAGCGCCCGGGCGAAACCGATCTTCGCCTGATGGGCGATCAGATGCGGGTTGCCCGCCGCGTAGTTCTCCGCCCGCAGGTAGGTGTGGTCGACGTGGCCCAGCCGGTGCCGCTCCAGCGCGGGCACGCCCTTGACCGCGATCGGCGTGTAGGTAATGTTCAGCGCCTGGGCCGTCAGGCAGGCGGCCACCGAGATGTCGAGGTCCTCCAGCTGGGAGGAGGCGCCCGACAGCGACGTCAGGGACGCCAGGAACTGCGGGCACCACGACAGCACCTCCAAGATCGCCTCGGAGATGTCCACCCGCGGCATCATGGCCTGGATCCGGGTGCGCAGGTCGACCAGCGACGGCGGCTCCTCGATCGCCTTCACACTGGCCACATGGATCTTCCCCGCCTCGTCGATGCTCACCGAGGTGTTGGCCGCCAGCCCCGCCCGCACCACCCGGTAGCTGCGATCGAGCACCTCCTCCAACTCCGCCAGGTGCTCGCCGGGGTCATGCGGCAGACCGAGGTCGGTCAGCACGCTGTCCTTGATCGCCTCCCACTTGGCGCCCTCCAGCAGCTGGGCGTTCGGATCACGCCACCGACTGGAAGCCGGGGCGTGAATCTCCCGGCGCTTCAACCTCCGGTGGAACTGCTCCAGCACGCAGAACACATACGCGTTGCGGTCGGCCAGGCCGTCTTTTCGGGCCGGGTGGCCGTACACCAGCCGCTTCCACACCCCGCCCACCACCTGCGGGTCGACGAACCGGACCGGCAGCAAGGTTGCCGAATGCTCGCGTGGCTTGTGCGCCAGCGCGACCGGCAGCGCCTTCATCGCTGCCATCACCCGCTTGCCCTCAGGGTTGGCCTCGAACGCGATCGCCTCGGTGAGCACCTTCACAAACCCCGACACCGTCGGATACCGCGAGGCCATCTCCGCCCGCCACCCGCCGTCGTCATCGGCCTCCGGCGGCGGCACCATGTCGGTGACCACCTCCACCGCATCGCGCAGCTGCGCGCGCGGGATACGCGCCTCGATCATCTCCCACACCTCGAACAGGCGGACCTCCTCACCCCATTCGGTCGCCTCCAGCAGCACCTCCACCGCCACCGCGAGCCGAGCCGAGGCCTTGGCCAGCTTCGAATGCCGCTTCACCTTCTGCTTGTCGGCCTCCCGATGCGCCTTGCCCAGCAACTCGGTGACCATCAGCAGATCCAGCAGCTCCAACGCGTCGTCGATCGTCTTGGTCTCCAGCCGGCGCACCGAGGCCACCAACGTCGCGATCCGCCGCTCATCCGGATGCCGCTTCAGCTGCGCCGAACGCGCCCCCAATCCGTAGCGAGCCAGATCCACCACCCGCCGCCCGGGCACCGCCGGATCCAGCTCCACCCGGCCCAGAGCCGAGGTGAGAATCTCCTCCACGAGGCCCAGCGCCTTGACCATTCCCGGCCCCGAGGCCTTCGACGGGCCGGTCCGCCACCGCTCCAGCTCCGACATCCGCTTGCCCGGCGGCACCTCCAACAGCAGCTCCAGCCGCTCCACCTGCTCCGGGGTCGGCGCCGCCGCCAACGACTCATACAGGCGCTGCGTGGCCGCGTCCCGCTCGCGCGCCACCAGCCGGGTCAGCGTCGTGATCCCCGGCAGCAGCACGTCGTGCTCGCGCAACCAGCGCACCGCCCACTGAAACAGCGCAGTGGGGCCGTCGCCGGAGTTCCACGCGTGCGCCGCCAGCACCGACACCAACTCGGCCTCGCCTTCGGCGAACTCCCGCAACGGATGCATCTTCTGAATCTGCCCCGCGTGCTCGCGATGGGTGCTCTCGCGCTGAGCGTAGGTCTTCACACACGACGCATCGGAGATCCCCATCTGCTCGGCCAGACAGTCCAGGACCTCGGTCGGCACCCCTTCCAGCGGGTCGGCCAGGAAACGACCCAAGTACCGCACAGTCGTGAGCTGGAGCGCATAACCCAGGCGATTGTGTGGCCCGGGGACACGCCTTGATCAGCTTCTTGTCCGCGTCGTCGAGGAAGAACACCTTCTCCAGCTCGACCTGCGACGGCGGCCCGCAATACCGCCCATACCGCGCGGCCTCGCCATCACTCAGGAAATCAACAGGCATCCACGGAAAGTAGAACCAACCTATACGCATCGTCATCGAAGTGATTGAAGAGTTACATCGCGATCACTCAACGTACGGAGGAGCCCGCCGCCGGAGAGGCAACGGCGGTCTGTGCGATGGAACGGGAACGTACGCCAAGCCTCTCCGGGCCCGCGTTCAGCTCTCACGGTTGACCTGCGTGAACGGGCTTAGCGTACGTTTTCGTTCCGCCGTACTTCGACCCCGGATCTCCTGGGTGGCCGCCAGGATGGCGTTCGCGTCCAGCGGGGTTCGGGTAGGCATCAGCGTCTGCCGCCCGTTCGCTCGCTGTCCAGTAGCGCGAGCAGGGCGGGGGAGTAGCGTTCTCCCGCGACCGCCCCTCGCGGGACGGCCTGCTCGATCGCGTCCTGGTCGTCCTCGGTCAGCCGCAGGCCGGCGGCGTCCACCGCCTCGGTGATGCTGCGCGGTCGGCTGGCCCCGACCAGCGCGACGATGTCCCGGTGCACGCGACCCTGCGCGAGCACCCAAGCGATCGCGAGCTGTGCGACCGTGGCGCCGCGGGCGATGGCGATCTCCCGCAGCCGATCTCAAGCTCGGTTGCTCAGCGAGGGCCCCCGCGGTCGAGGGCGGCGACCTCTCGGACCGCGTCGGCGATGGCCGGGGCGTCCTTGCGCAGGATGGCACCGTGGTTGCTGGAAACCTTCGCGCTGATCTTGATGTTCGGGTTGCGCTCGACCACCTGATGGAGGCTGGCGCGAATGCGTTCCTGCTCATCACCCTTGCTTCCGAAGGACGACCCCGACGCGACCACATACCGGGCCGGGACGGTGATGTTGTCCAGCACGGGGCCCAGCTCGCGCTCGCGGGCGATCACGCCGACCTCGATGTTGCTGTTGGCGATCTGTTCGGCGGTCATCCGCGGGGGTCAGGCCTGTCGGGCGCAGCAGTGGCAGCAGCCAGCTCATCCCTCGAAACAGCTTCCGGATCCGCTGCTCTACGGCCTCGTCGAGCCAGTCGTACGGCTGCGCGCCGTCAACCAGGACCGCACCCACGGTACGGGCGGGATTGCGGCTGGCCCAGTGCGCCGCGACGAACGCCCCGTAGGACCAGCCCACCACCAGCGCCCGGTCCACACCCCTGGCCGCCAGAACGGCATCGACATCCCGCACGTTCGTCTCGAACGAATAGTCCGCCGAACGCTTCGATTTGCCGCGAGCCCGCATGTCGTAGGTGATGTGCCGCCACCCCATCCCCAGGTCAGCGATGACCCGCCGCCAGTACCCCTGAGTGGCGGTGTGGCCATTGAGGTAGACCACAGGGATACCGGCACCGCCGGTGTCGGTGACGGCCAGGACCGTATCGTCAACCGGCATCACGCCGGTCCACTTCGCACTGGTCATGGTTCCTCGTCTCTGTCTTCGTTGTCTTGTGGGTTCGCCGGAGTCGCCGGAGTCGCCGGGCAGAGACCGGGAGCACCATGTCACCGGTGTTGGTGTGCGCGCGCCTTGACGATCTGCTCCCTGGGGCCGTCGGCGGTGCCCAGCTCGTTGCGCACGTTGCCGGCCATGGCGTTCACGTCGAGCCGGCCGGCGGTGCTCTCGCGGATGCCGACCTCGCGGTTTCCGACGTAGGTGTGGAGGAACACCTGTCCGACCCGGATGGCGCCCGAGGCGGTCTTCGCGGTGAGCGCGCCGTGCGCACGCTCGACGACGATGTCGCCGCTGGGCGAGTTCACCCGGCAGGTCGCCGGTGGCCTCGCCGGTTCGGGGTATCCGCGAAGTTCATTGACGGGGCCGCGCCGATGAGGGGCTAGAGTTCAGATTCAAGATGACCGAGGCCGCGCTGGAGGCACCGACCGAGACGGTCGAGGACGTCATCTATCCCGCGCGGTGCCCGGCGGCTACAAGACTCTGGTGACGCTGCTGCACGAGTAAAGGCCAAGGGATCTTCGTACCGGCAGCACGAGCAGCGCGTGTTCAAGACCTCCTACACCAATCGCTACCGCACGGGCTTGATTCAGATCATCGAGGCGCTGGAGTTCGGGTCGACCAACACCGTGCATGCGCCGATGACGCAGGCGCTGGCGCTGATCAAGCGGTATAAGGCCGGGTCGACGGGTGTTACTTCTCGGCCGTGCTGGGTTCCCCTCTGATGGACTCCTGATAGATGTCCGCGTAGGTGCGCGAGTCCTTGACCAGGTCGTCGCAGAAGGCAGCGACGTCGTTGCCGATGAGTTCCAGGACTCCCTTGCGGGCCGCGACGCCCTCCTCGAAGAAATCGACGGTCCCCGAGAGCAGGGACCCGTCAAGCAAGTCGATCGGTCCAACCTTGAAGAAGTACCTCTGAATCTCCTTGTAGACGATCTGGTAGTCCGGCGGGAGCGCCTTGACCCGCGCCATGTGCGCCCGCCACTGCTTCTTGCCCTCGATGATGTCTTGGATGCCCACGTCAGCCTCCTAGCCGGCCCAATTTCCTCGCGACGTTCCTGTTCAACTGCTCGCGCCACCGGTCGCGAAAGCTCCGAGCCCCTTCTCCGCCGGCCAGCGCCGCGCAGAAGCCCTCGATGTCGTCACCCAGCACCTCGTGAATGCTCCGCCCGTCGGCCGCTGTCTCTTCGAGCAGCCCCAGAGCACCGTCGAGAATCGGCATCAGGTTTCGACCGGTGAAGTCCGAGTAGGGAGAAAGATGACCCTTGATCTCTTCCCATGCCGCCCGGTAGTCGGCTGGCAATGCCTCGGCCCGAGCTTCGAACGCCTTCCATTCCCTGGTGAGATCGCTGCCTGTCATGGTCTCCCAGAAGTTCATCTCCCGCCCTCCTTGAGCTTGTCGATCCGTGACGTGATGTACTCCCATTTCGCCCAGAACGTCGCGAGTTCTTCGCGCCCCGCGTCGTTGAGCGCATAGAACTTGCGCGGCGGGCCCAGCCCGGACGGTCGTTTCGTCACCTGGACGAGCCCGTTCTTCTCCAGTCGCAGCAGGATGGTGTAAACCGTCCCCTCGACGACGTCGGCGAAGCCGAGTTCGTTCAGCCGACGCGTGATGGCGTACCCGTAGGTCTCCTCGCTGCCGATGATTTCAAGCACGCAGCCCTCAAGCGTGCCCTTCAGCATCTCCGTCAGGTCGTCCATCGTGAATCCTCTTCCGCCCTCCTGGTACTCAGTGGTACTGGGTACCACTACACGGTACCACTGAGTAGTGGACCATGCCCAGCAAGCGGCGAGCACAGACGCCCACCGTCAGGCGACGGTGTCCGCGGCGGGTGGCGGGCCGACCGTGTGACGCCTGCACGCTCACCACCATCGCCGGCGCCTGCCGCGACCACGAGTAGCTGCGCTTCGACTACCAGGGGCGCGGCGGCCAGACCGGCGTTCGCCGCATGGAGCCGCACCGCCTCGTCTACACCGGGCGCCGCTGGTACCTGCTCGCGTGCGACCACGACCGCGACGACTGGCGCACCTTCCGGGCCGATCGCATCCGGCCGCGCCTGCTCACCGGGCCGAGGTTCACGCCGCGCGAGCCGCCCGAGGACGCCGCGAGCCACGTCGTACGCGGGACCGGGTCGCTGGCGTGGAAGCATCCTGCGGGGGTCCGCCTCCACGCGCCCGCCGAGGTCATCGCCGAGCGTGTCACGCCTGCGGGCGGCCTGCTGCGCCCGGGCACAGCTGCGTCCTTGAGACCGGGGGCGATTCCCTGCGTGACCTCGTCGGCTTCCTCACCGGCCTCGACGTCGCGTTCGAGGTGCTGGACCCGCCGGAGCTGGGCCCTGCCGCGCGAGCTCGCCGCCCGCTACATCGCGGCGGCCGGCGGCCCGCCGTAGGGGCCACCGTGCGCAGGAGAGATTCCGGGTTCATTCCGCCCGGCCCTCTGCGTGCAGGCCGGTTCCGGCGCGGCCCTATGTCCGGCAGGTCACCGCGCCGAGCGCACGCCCGTGAAGACCGTTGTGGCGGAGAGGAGGAAGGCGTCTGGCCGCCGCAGGATGCCCTCCGGTGCCCCGGGATCGAGCAGCACGTCGAGTGTCCTGCGGTCCTCCATGTCCAGGGACTCGCTCGCCGTCTCACGCAGCCGGGTCAGATGGGCGTGCAGGAAGGCGCGGGCCGTCTCGCCCAGAGGTGCCGGCAGGTCGAGGAGGGAAGCGAAGCCGCCGACGCCGGTGAGCCCGGCGCGGCTGAGCATCGCGAGCCAGTCCTCGACCACAGGGATGCTGCCGGGCAGCTCGGCTCGCATGATGTTGAACCAGCGCTCCTGGGCGACGTCGAGCCGTGCCTGGAGGCCCGGCCTGCCGATGCCGATGTCACGTGGGAGGAAGCGCATCGGCAGGCCGCCCTCCGCTATGGCGAGCAGCCCGCCGGGCCTCAGCACACCGGCGAGCTCGTTCAGCGCCGCCTGCTGATCGCCGAGGTGATGCACGGCCTTGCTGCTCCAGACCAGATCCGCCGAGCCGAGGCCGCCTTCCCGGTGCTCGTCACCGCCGTCCAGGCCCCTGGGCAGTTCTGCGTGCCGGACGGTCACCCTGCCAGCGAGGCCGAGCCGCTCGGCGCGGGCCTGGGCTCGGTGCAGCAGCCCGGGCGCGCCGTCCACGGCGACCGTCTCGGCGTCCGGGAAGGCTTCGGCGAGCACGCAGGTCATCACGCCCGGCCCGCTGCCGATGTCGAGGATGCGCCGGACCTCCTTCTCCGGGTCGAGCAGCTCCCTCAGGCGGGCCGCCGTCCGGCGGAGGACCGGGAGCTGCAGTTCGCCGCTGTTTTCCAGCTGGGCGGCCATGACCTCCCAGTCGACGTCGGTGTGGTCGTGTCCGTGTCCGGAATCGTGGTGTGGGCTCATGCCGAGGAGCGTGCACCCGCCGGGCGGAGACGGCAAATTCTGGTGCCGATATCGGGAAAGCGGGAAGGAATGCCCGCATGGAGAAGACACCGCCCTACCAAGCGGTCCTCCACAAGCTCGCCCCCGGCTCAGACGGCTGCGTGCCAAACGCCACCGCGGGCCGCCACGACCTGGCGCGACGCGTGTTTCACGGCAAGAAGGGCGAGGTCACCAAGGTCTACTACGACGGCATGGAGGACCAGCTGTCCGCGTTGGGCCTCGTGCTCAACCGCATCGTGCTGTGGAACACCGTCTACATGGACCGCGCCCTGGCCGAGCTGCGCGCCCAGGGCTATCCGGTGCTCGTCGAGGACGTGCCGCGGTTGTCGCCGTTCGTGCGCCACTACATCAGCATCGACGGGCACTACACCTTTCACCTACCCGACCTTGGCGGCAGCCACCGTCCGTTGCGTGACCGGACGCCGAAGACGACGCATAGGGCTTGCCGCCGGCCGGCCGGGATCGGCCGCTGCACTGGGCGATCAGCCAGACCAGCCATATCCGCCCGATCTTCTTTCCCCAGTACTACGGGGACCCCACCTCGACATCGAGGGTGTGCCCGACCCGAACACGTCCCCTGGATCGACCCGACCCATCCGGCCTGACGAACGGCCCGGTGTCAGCGGCTGCACCGCTCAGAAATCCTCCGCCACGTCGTCAGTTCTGGTAGCCCCTCGCCACCCGTGGAAGGATCGACGACCATGACCGACGCCAGGCTGCTAGGCGACGACGAGGCCGCGTTCATCGCGGCGGCCCGCTCAAATGACGCAGCACAGTTCGCGCTCATCACGGAGCGCTACCGGCGTGGGCTGCAGGTGCACTGCTACCGGATGCTCGCGAACTACGAGGACGCCCAGGACATGACGCAGGAGACGTTCCTGCGGGCGTGGAACAAGCGGGAGTCGTTCAAGGGCCACGCTGCGCCGCGGACCTGGCTGTATCGGATCGCGACGAACGCCTGCCTCGACTTCCTGGAGAAGCGCAACGACCGCACACCCATGCCTGCCGAGCTGCCGGGCGCGGGCTCGGAAGTGCTCTACCTGCAGCCCTACCCGGACCGGATGCTCCCGGAGGACCCGCAGGAATCGGTGGTGGCGCGGGAGACGATCGAGCTGGCGTTCATCGTCGCCGTCCAGCACCTGCCGCCGCGGCAGCGGGCGGTGTTCATCTTGCGCGACGTCCTCGGCTGGCCGGCGTCGAAGGCCGCCAACGCCCTCGAGCTGACCGTCGCATCAGTGACCAGCGCACTGCAGCGGGCGCGCGTGACGATGCGCGAGCAGCTGCCCGACCGCCGCCTCGACTGGCGGAGCTCCGCCACCCACGAGCTGTCGAATGACGAGCGCGGCGTGGTGAAGTCGTATATGGACGCCCATGAGCGCAACGACCTCGACGGGCTGATGGCCCTGCTGCGCGACGACCTGCGTTTCGCGATGCTGCCCGAGCCGGGCACCTTGATCGTCACGGCCAAGGACGCGGTGGACGGCTGGGTCTCCGGTGGGCTCTTCCAGCGCCGCCACGACGACTGGCGCTGCATCGCCACGACGGTCAACCGCATGCCTGCCGCCGCGCTCTACCTCCGCACCCCCGACGACCCGGAGTACCGGCTATTTACCATCGCGGTCCTGCACATCGTCGACGGGAAGATCGCCGAGCTCACCGGATTCGACGCCACCGACAAACCATGGCTGGGCCTGCCCCCGACACTGTGATCAGACAAGGCCCCATCGTCGACGAGTCCAGCGCACGGGCCGCCGTCACCGAAGTCACCGCGGAATGAGCACCCCGACCAACTGAACACCACCGCCCCGCCGGCAACGCCGGCGGGGCATCTTCATGTCCGAAGAACATCGTCATGATCAACGACGCCGTCGTCCCTCATCTCCAGCAAGTCCGTCAACAGCTCACTCAGAACGCAAGGAAGGGCCCGGGGAAGGTTCCCTCATAGCCGAGGGTCACGGTGAGCACGCCAGGAAGGATTTCGACCTGGCCTCACGAGCCGAGCATCCGGCCCGTGCTCATCGCCTCGTCTCGTATCGGGTCAGCACCACGCCGCCGGGAAACGTCCGCGTCTCCACCAGGTTCAGGTTCACCCAGCTGTCCAGGGCCGTAAAGAACGGCGTGCCGCCGCCCACCAGGACCGGGTGGGTGACCAGCACGTACTCGTCGATCAGCCCGGCCCGCATGGCCGCCCCGGCGAGCGTGGCGCCGCCAATGTCCATCGGGCCGCCGTCCTCGGCCTTGAGCCGGGTGATCTCGGCGACCGCGTCGCCGGTGACCAGGCGAGTGTTCCAGTCGACCGTGCTGGTCGTCGAGGAGAACACCACCTTCGGCATGTCCCGCCAGCGGCGGGCGAACTCGATCTCAGCCGGAGTAGCGCCAGGCTGCTGGTCAGCGGTCGGCCAGTGGGAGCTCATCGTCTCCCACAGTTTGCGCCCGTACAGCGCCAGGCCGGTCGCCCCCACCCGGTCGGACCACCACTGGAACAGCTCGTCGCTCGGAACGCTCCAGCCGAGGTCGTCGCCGGGCGGGGCGATGTAGCCGTCCAGGCTCAAGTTCATGCCGAAGATCAGTTTCCGCATCGTGTCAGCCTCTCGTGAGTCGATCTCACACGTACAGACGGGCGCGGCGCGGAAACCTAATCGGTGCGCGATCTGCGTCCGCAGGTAGTCCTCGCGTTCCGGACTCAGCACGGCGTACTCGGCGGGCTCGAGCACCACCGACCGGATCTCGATTTCACCCTCGCGAACGCCGCCCGTCGGTACGACAGCCGGGCGCGGCTGGTGCGGGGGTCGACGTCGACCAGCACTGGTTCAGCAGCGCGGACGGGCAGCCCGTTGAGATCCTCAGTCTCTTCCGGAGACAGGAGGAGAGCGCATGCATGTCCGCGCGAAGCCTCGCGCATGACGGCATGACACCCCGCAGGAGGCGACGACCACCACGTCGCCGGGTCGACATGGGTCTCACAGTCGCCGGTGATGTCGTCGAAGTGTTCACCACGTCGGGGGAGAGGCCGTTACGAAGGCGGTGCTTGCTGGGCGGCGGCGTGGAGTTCCGCGGTGACCGCCCGTTCGCGTAGCTGGGCGGATTCGGTGCGAAGGGTCTCGGTCTGCGCCCGCAGGTCCGCCACTCGTGCTCGTTCCACCTCCAGGAGCGCGGCCAGCCGGTCGCGCTCGGCGGTCGCGGCGCGCTCACGTTCCCGTGCTTCGGACGTCTCCGCCGCCGCTTTCTGCTCGGCGGCCTGGACGCGGGCCGCCGCCTGGCGTTCGGCGTCCACGGCTCGCGCGCCGGCCTGGGCGGCGTCGGCGGCGGAACGGGCGGCCTCGCCCATCGCCTCCCCGCGGGCGTGCTCGGCGGCCTCGGCGCGGGCCTGGGCCCGGCCGCGTTCGGCGTCGGCTGCCTGAGCTCGTGCGATGGCCCCGGCCGCGGCCTGCTCGGCTTCCACCCGGGCGCGCCTGGCCAGCTCGGCCTCGGTACGCGCCGCGTCCCGCTCGGCTGATGCCTGCTCGGCGGCCTGCCGGGCCTGCCGGGCCTCGGCACCTGCGGCCTTGGCCTCGGCGACGGCGGCCTCCACCCGCTCGTTCATCTCGCGTGTCGCCTGGTCACGGGCGGTTTCGGCTCTGGTGGCGCGCCGGTTGGCCTCCTCGGCCGCCTGCTTGGCGTGCCGCTCGGTGGTGGCCGCCTCCCGCAGGGCCGCCAGTGCCTGCTCGCGTGCGTTCTCGGCGTCCGACAGGGCGGTGTCGCGTTCGGCGAGGGCCTCGCGTACCTGCTCGCGCATGCTCTCGCGTTGCCTGCGCGCGTGCTCGGTGGCCTCGCGCGCCAGCCGTACCTGCTCGAAGGCCTGCTCCCGCTCGGTGCGGGCGATCGCCACACGGGTGTGCGCCTCGGCCTGAACCGCGCTCAGCTTGGCCTCGACTCCGGCAGGGCTGAGCTCGTCGGCCAGCACCTGTGCCAGTGGTGCGATGGCCGCCGCCAGTCCCTTCTCCATCCGGTCGTACAGATCCTCGGCGCGGGCGAGCGTGCCTTCGAGGCCGGGGGTGGCGCGCCGCAGCTCGCGTGCGCGTTTGGCCGCCGCCTGGCAGTCGTTCTGCGGGCAGTACTCCTTCGGACGGCCGCGTCCGGCCCGCCGCTCGATCGCCGCGCCGCAGTGCTTGCACGGCGTCACTCCCGCCGTCCCCTCGCCCTCGGCCGCGTCCTCCGCGCCACCACCGCGCGAGCTCTGCCCGCCACCTCTCGTCTTCACCGCCACACTCGGACCCTAACAGATTCTAATTTCCAGAAATTGAAAATCAGTAAAGGCGATCTGTTGCGTGTCGAACGGTACACGTAACTCACGAGAAGGAGACTTCCCGCAAGTTACAACGGAAGCGGTCGCGGACGGCCAAGACGGAACGGCGAATGACCGACACGTGTACCGAGAGCGATCGAAACCGGGAGCAGGCGTGGCGGCAGGTCACCGAACACGAGGCGGCCCGCGGCAAAACCGAGGCCGTCCCTGACGCGGCGCCGGCCGCCCGCACCGTGCTGGCCGGGCACTCGGCGACCGGATCCTCCGGGTGAACGGGTCGACCCCGCGCGTGAGTAGTTGAGGTACAGGAAGTCCCGGTGAGATTGATCATGGTTGCCTAGCACACCGATCGGGGGCTCCGCTGGGGTTCGTGGAAAGCCCGCCGCGTGGGCGTCGGCGCTGGTTACGGCATCGAGCTGGCCCAGATGTGGGGTGGTGGCCTGCTCGCCTCCGTCGACGGCCTGCGCTTCGTGGTCCCTGTCCGCAGCATCAACACCGCACCCTCGCCTAAATATTCGGGGTATAAACGGGGCTTGACCTGGCTTAACGCCGTCAATGACCAGGTCGCGGGAATCGGCGCGATGGTCGTGCGGGGCACCCCGCGCGACAGCCTGTACACGCTGGACACCCTCCGCAACCTCGACGGCGGGGTGCGCCCGGAGATGGTGGCGACCGACAACGCCTCGTACTCGGACATGGCGTTCGGCCTGTACAAGATGCTTGGCTTCCGCATCGCCCCACGCTTCCGGGACCTGGAGGACCAGCGGTTCTGGCGGGCCGACCTGCCCGACGGCGAGGCGCCGGCCGCCGGATACGGGCCGCTGGAGGCCATCGCCCGCAACGGCGTGAACCTGAAGCGCATCGCCACGCACTGGCCGGACATGCTCCGGGTCGCCGGATCGCTCAACACCAACCAGGTCCGCGCCTACGACCTGCTGCGGATGTTCGGCCGCGAGGGCCACCCCACCCCGCTGGGGCAGGCATTCGCTGAGTACGGCCGCATCGACAAGACCATGCACCTGCTCGCCCTGGTCGACCCGGTCGACGACACCTACCGCCGCCTGATGAACCGGCAGCTCACCGTCCAGGAATCCCGGCACCGCCTGGCCCGCGCGATCTGCCACGGCGGCCGGGGCCAGCTCCGCCAGGCGTACCGCGAGGGCCTGGAGGACCAGCTCGCCGCCCTCGGCCTGGTCCTCAACGCCGTCGTCCTGTGGAACACCCGCTACCTCGACGCCGCCGTGGCGCAGCTCCGTGCCGAGGGCCAGGACATCAAGGACGAGGACGTCGCCCGGCTTTCCCCGCTCAAGGACCGGCACATCAACTTCCTGGGTCGCTACCTGTTCAACATCAAAGACAGTGGCCCCAGCCAGGGTCTGCGGCCACTGCGCGACCCGGACGCCCTCGAGGACACCGACGACGAAGGGGGCCTCGTATCGGTGTGAGCGGGTCAGGAGGCCGGCGTGGCCAAGTAGTCGCCGTGCTCCAGGTCCTCGAGCAGTGTCGGGTGGGTGGGCGACCAGCCGAGCAGCTCCTGGGTGTAAGAGCTGGAGACAGGCCCGTCGAAGCCGTAGGCGGTGGCCATGAACGGGCTTACGAAGTGCGTGGCAGCCTCGTCGGGGGTCAGCGAGACCGTGGGCAGATCCAGGCCCTGGGCGATCGTCTCTGCGATGCTCTTCAGAGTGACGCCGCTTTCGGCCACTCCGTGCAGCACGCTGCCCGCAGGAGCCTTCTCCACTGCTAGACGGAACAGGACCGCCGCGTCGAGCCGGTGCACCGCAGGCCACCGGTTGGTGCCGTCTCCGACGTAGGCCGAGACGCCGGTCTTTCGCGCGGTGGCGATGAGCATGGGGATGAAACCGTGGTCTTCGGGGCCGTGGACGGTAGGAGCGAGGCGGACCACGCTCGCGCGCACTCCCCGTGCGGCGAAGCCCAGACAAGCTCGCTCACCCGCGATGCGGAAGGCGGCGATCCCGGCCGTGTCGGGCTCGTCCTTCTCGGTGGCCTCCCGGCCGGCGGGCATGACCAGGGTGCCCGAGGTGACGACGAGCGGCTTGCCCGAGTATTCCAACGGCTGGCCGAGCGCCTCGATCGCGGTCCGGTCGCGCCTCATCATGTCGTCGAGGTCAGAGAAGTCGCCGCCGTAGGCCATGTGCAGGACGCCATCGGCGGCTTCGGCGCCGCTGCGCAGACTGTCGAGGTCGTCCAGGGCGCCGCGGTGTGGTGTGGCCCCCAGTGACTCCAGCCGGGCTACGGCGGTGTCGGAGCGCGCCAGACCGGTGACGGTGTGGCCGGCCGCGATGAGCTCGGCGACGACTGCGGGGCCGGTCTGGCCGGAACCACCAGTGACAAAGACATGCATGAAACACTCTCCCACTTAACGCCAGTGACTGGCACTATGTAGCGCCGGTCACTGACTCTAGGTAGCGCCAGTTACTGGCGTCAAGTAGCGCCAGTAACTGACACATGCGGTATCCTCGGGGCATGCCACGGAGCGGAGTAGAAGCGCGCCGCCGCCTTCAGCAGGCGGCCCTGGAGCTGTACCGGGAACGCGGGTTCGACCAGACCACTACGGCTGAGATCGCCGCCCGGGCCGGCGTCAACGAACGCACGTTCTTCCGGCACTTCCCGGACAAGCGCGAGGTGCTCTTCGACGGCGAATCCGACCTGCGCGCCGCGCTGATGCAGGCGGTGGCCGAAGCGCCCGAGGGTCTCCAGCCGCTCGAAATACTGCTCTGCGCCTTCCGGAAGGTCGAACGGATCCTTGAGGGCAATCGCCCGTTCGCCGAACCACGACTACAAGTCATTGCGGTGACACCGGCACTCCGTGAACGCGACCTGGCCAAGGCCGCGTCGCTCGCCGACGCCGTAGCGGAGGCGCTGCGGCAGCGCGGTGTCGCCGACCGGCTGGCCGGCCTGGCTGCTCAGACCGGGTGGGCCGCCTTTCACCAAGCGGCCCAAGCCTGGGTCGACGACCCCTCGCAGAGCTTGGACGCACATCTCCTTCAAGCCTTCGACGACCTGCGCGCCCTCTCTGCGAGCACCCTCCCAGCACAGGCACGGCCTGAAAGCTGATACCACCCCACCTACGGCCATCGATCACCGTGAGCAGACGGGTTCCAGACACGACGCAAGTGGGACCCGAACCCTCCCACAGAACCAGCCCCGCCTCTCGGACAGAGCTATGCCGCTCCCGCACGGCACCGCATCGGCCTGCTCACGCGACCAGAGGTGACCGCCTGACCGCCGGTAGAGCTTCAATAAACCTTCGTTTTCTGAAGATCACCAGGCGGGGGGCTGCGCACCCCCGCAGACCCTTCAGAAAACCCTTCAAAAACCTAGGTTGTTCAGGAACCCCGGACCACCGTTTTCTGAACCCCGTCAGCTCGAAGCCCCCGCTTAGTAGGCCGACCCCAGCAAGATCAATCTCACCGGGATTTCCTGTGCCTCAACTACTCACACCCGTCACACCAGACACCCCGCCCACCCACAGACCTTCACCCGTGTCAGCCCGACACGAACATCAGACTCGCCGGGGCCCTGGTCGAGACCCGGACAGCACGACTGGCTACCGCCCGCTGGCATGGCCGTTTTCCGCCATGCCGGCGGGGGGTAGATGTCCGAGGAGAACGCCGACCACGCCCAGTTCTGGCCGGCAGCGCCGCAGATCTAATCGCCACCTCGCCACCTATGTGCGCGATGACCACTGCTCAGGCGAAATCAGTTGGCGGGCTTGCCGAACCAGCGGGAGAGGTGGTCGTCCAGGTCCTGCTGATCGTCACCGATCCAGGCGACGTGGCCGTCGGGGCGTAGCAGGACGCACGGAACATCCAGCACCGCAGTGGGATCCGCGAGGTAATCGACCCGGTCTGACCAGCCGCCGACGGTCAGGCGTTCGGTGCGGTCCAGCAGCAGGCCGCGGCCGCGATGCAGCAGACCGTAGAGGTGGCCCTGTTTCACGTCGATGTCGCGCAGGCGGCGGCCAAGCAGGTCGTGGCCTTCGCCGAAGTCGTAGCGGATGCCGATCGCGGTGATCTTCTCGATCAGATAGCGGTTCACCTCGTCGAAGCCCATCAGTTCGGTGAGCAGCCTGCGTACGGCCTGCGGGCCCGGTTCGGCGGACAGCAGTTCCATCTGGGCGCGGGTGTTGTCCAGCACGTCCTCGGCGACCGGATGACGTTCGGCCTGGTAGGTGTCCAGCAGCCTTTCCGGCGCCCAGCCGCGGATCTGTGCGGCCAGTTTCCAGCCGAGGTTGAATGCGTCCTGAACGCCCAGGTTGAGGCCCTGTCCGCCGGTGGGTGGATGGATGTGTGCCGCATCGCCGGCCAGCAGCACCCGCCCGACCCGATAACGTTCGGCTAGCCGGGTGGCATCCCCGAAGCGGGACAACCAGCGCGGGGAGTGCACGCCGAAATCGGTTCCGGCGATGGTGCGCAGCTGTTGTTTGAAATCCTCGAGGGTGGGCGGTTCCGCGCGGTCGCTGACTCCCGCGGCGGGGACTACGACGCTGTAGACCCCTTCGCCGAAGGGCCGGAGCCAGAATGGCTGATGGGTCTCGTGGAATTCGGTCACCTTGGCGGTGATCTCCTCCTGCGGTACACCCACTTCCATCTCGCCCATCAGCGTCTCGGTCCGCGAGGGCTCGCCGGGGAAGCCGACGCCGAGCAGTTTGCGCACCGTACTGCGCCCGCCGTCACAGCCGACGAGATAGCGCGAACGCAGCTGTTCCCCGTCGGCCAGCTCGATGGTCACACCCTCGTCGTCCTGGTCGAAATCGGTCACCGCACAACCGCGCCGGACCTGCGCACCCAGTTCGATCGCATGTTCTTCGAGCAGACGTTCGATGACCGGCTGTGGGATGCCCAGCAGATAGGCGTGCGCGGAATCCAGGCCCTTGGGCGCGGGTTTGGTGATGGCGGCGAAGAAACCGCCGGCCGGACGCTGCCTTCCGTGTTCGAGAATGCGACCCAGCAGTCCGCGCATTGCCATCAGCTCGATACTGCGAATATGCAGACCGACTATACGGGCGAACGACTTGGGCTCGGTTTCCTTCTCCAGAACGAGTACCCGCACGTCGTGCAGCCGCAGTTCGGCGGCCAGCATCGCGCCAGTCGGCCCGCACCCGGCAATGATCACGTCGAACATGAGGGGCGCGCGATCGGCGCCAGAGGCCGGCGACCAGAGTCCGGGGACGTCGCCCACGGTGAAGTCGCGCTCGTCCCTATCGTTCGACGACGGCTCGGCGGTGAACTGCAGAGAGTGCATAGGTGTTGCCTTTCGGGAGTGCCTTGTTGGCGAGGCTCCCGGCGACACCTACGTCAATCGCCCGACCGTGACGGGAAGGGGGAGCACCCACATCGATACAGCGTTCATGGGTCTCACCTCCTCGGGCGGTGTCACGGTCAGCTGGAAAGCTACAAGCCCGAGCATCATCCCGTCCAATCCTTTTCCAGCCACGTGATCACGACTCCAAACGGGCCCGTGCGGTCGCAGGGCGAATCTGACAGAGAGGGGCGGCGCGGCTGGCAAGCTCACCATCAAGGCCGGGAAGAACGCGGGCAAGTCGCCGTCGGTCGCCTCGCTCTACCGGGCACTCGCGAGGCCTTCGCGATGTCGGGGACGGGGACGCCCTTTTCCTTCAGCGCGTCGGCGAAGGTGAGCATGTCGTCGTCGATGACCTTCGGCCGTCCGCCGTGGCTGCCCTTGGACGCGGCGATGACCTGGCCTTCGAGGGTCTTCTCCCGGATGTAGTTGCGCTCGATCTGCCCGGCGACGGCGAGCACGGCGAAGAACATGGCGCCCATGCCGTTGCGGTCGTAGATTCCGGTGAGCGGGCCGGTGAGGAGTTCGAGCTGGATGCCGCCGGCCTGGAGCTCGGCGGACAGCGTCATCAGCTCGGCCGCGTTGCGCGCGAGGCGCTTGAGCTCGTGCACCGTGAGGATGACGGGCGTCTCGGGGGCGGCCTCCTTGAACTGGTGGGCCAGGGCGAGCGCCTTCTCCAGTTCGGGCCGGACCTTGACGCGGGTGCTGATCTGCTCCTTGAAGACCTTGTGGCACTCCGCGCGGTGGAGTGCTTCGAGCTGGCTCGCCAGTTCCTGCCGGGCGGTGGACGTCCTGGCGTAGCCGATGCGGACCGGGCGCTCGGTGTGGGGCGCGGGAACCACGGCGAGCGCCGGGCCCTGCTTCCACGCGCGGCCTGGATGCCGGTCGGCGGGGACGAGGACTTCGAGTTCCTCGCGGAGCGCGGGTACGAGGGCGAAGCGGGGGTGGTACTTTGCGGCGGTCTTCCCGCCCCTGGTGAGGACTTTTGCGAACGGCACCTGCGGAAACGTGATCACCCTGGGGGCTCTCGCAGAACTCTCACAGATGAACATTTATGCGAGCGCGAGGCACTCGGCCCTCTCCAGGTCGTTGACGGCCACGTCCAGGTGGAACTGCTTCGCTTGGTCGTCGGGCCAGTGTGGCGGCCGATAGTCGGGTACACGGACGGTGACCAGCAGCAGTTTCCCGAGTTCGACAGCGCAGAAGGCGTCGGAACCGGCTGTGACGTCTCCGCCGAGCATCGTCGCCCAGAATTCGGCGAGTGGTCGCGGATCGGCACAGTCCAGCGCCACGGACCCCAGCCGCCCTACGGGTTCGGTCATTTCTACACCTCAGTTGTTGGGGGTGGTGCAGCACGCGTGCGGCCCGGCCCGTCCTGGAACTTTTCGGTCCGCAGCCGCTGCGGTGACGGCGCCGTTGCGTGTCGGCGCGGTGTCAGAGGTTGGCGTAGCCGGGGATGGATGCCTTGATGCGTTCCATCTCGCGTTCGTCGGAGATGCCCTGGAAGTCGTGCCGGGGGGTGTAGGGCATCTCCAAGCGGCGGGCCTCGTCGTCGGTGAGGTTGATGTCGAGGGAGGCGATGGCGTCGTCGATCTGCTGGGCGGTGCGGGCGCCGACCAGGGGGGCGGCAACGACAGGGTTGCGGCGCAGCCACGCCAGTGCGATCTGGGCGCGCGAGACGCCGCGCTGGTCGGCGATGGCGCCGAGGGCGTCGATGATCTGGCGGTCGCTGTCGGCGTTGGCCTTGTAGAGACACATTGACGACCACCTCAGGCAGCCCTTTGAGCCCGTCACAGACGACGAAGAACACATCACGCACCCCGCGGATGCGCAGGTCGGTCAGCACGCTCATCCAGAACTTGGCGCCCTCACCACCCGAGCCGGCCCACAGCCCAAGGACGTCTTTCCCCCCAAGGGTGACCCCGATCGCGGCGTAGACGGGCCGGTTGGCGACCTGGCCGTCACGAACCTCCACCACGATGGCATCGATGAACACCGCCGCGTAAACCGCCTCCAGCGGGCGGACGGTCCAGTCGTTCATCTCCTCGATGACCTCGTCGGTGATCCGCGAGATCGTCTCCTTCGACACCGACGCGCCATAGATCTCAGCGAAGTGCGAGCTGATCTCCCCCGTCGTGAGCCCTCTGGCATACAGCGAAAGCACGATCTCATCAACGCCATTCAGCCGACGCTGCCGCTTCTTGACGATCCGCGGCTCGAACGTGCCGGCCCGATCCCGCAGCACGTCGATCCCGACATGGCCGGTGGCCTCGGTCAGCACCGTCTTCGGCCTGGTCCCGTTGCGGACGTTGCCCGACCCGGCACCGGCCGGATCACGCTTCTCATAACCGAGGTGCCCGGTCATCTCCTCATTCAGCGCGGTCTCGAGCACGGTCTTGGTGAACTGCTTCAGCAGTCCTTCCGGCCCGGTCAGCGACAAACCCTGTTCCTTGGCCAGCCGCACCAACTCCGCGGCGGCCCGCGCCTCCGCCGACGGCTCCGGCTTCTTCTTCCTCGCGGTCACATCGTCAAGTGTCGTGGTCATCACGGCACCTTCCTCACCGGGCGCCACGCCCAGTGGGTCAGGCCGGAAACACCCTTAGATCCACAGGCCCTCTTCCCACCCACCACAGCGGTGACGGCCTCTGTTCTGCGACTGGGCACAGTGGGAAGCCGGCCTGCGCGGGTGTCCGGCACCGCGAGTATGGTGCCGGACACCCAGCAGAAGCGCGAGCGGTCTGCTTGCTGTCCGCTTAGCTATTCTGTGATCAGCGGGCGGCGACGGTCTCGGTGGCTTCTGTCTCGTCCCCGACGGCGGGGGTGGTGTTCTTCGGGCCGGCCAGGGTGACGTAGACGAAGAGCGCTCCCATGACGGCGACGCCGGTCCACATGGCCTGCTGCCATCCGTCGACGAAGGACTGCTGGGCGGCATGGAGCAGGTTCTGTGCGTGTGAGCCGGTGCTGGGTGCCACCTCGACGGCGTTGGCGATGCCTTCGCGTGCAGTGTCCGCGGCGCCATTCGGGATGCCGTCGAGTTTGTCGTCGATGGCGTTGCGGTAGCCGGCCGACAGGAGCGCGCCGAGCATGGAGACGCCGAGTGCGGTGCCGAACTCGCGGGTGACGTCGTTGAGAGCGGAGGCCACGCCCTGCTTCTCGCGGGGCAGGGAGTTGGTGATGGCCTCGGTGGAGGGCGTCATCGACAGGCCCATCCCGGTGCCCATGGCGAGTAGCCCGGGCAGGATGGATAGGTAGCCGCCATCGACGGAGACGAACAGGGCCATGAGGGCCAGGCCAAGGGCGGCCAGCGCGGTTCCGGTGGCCATGGTCGAGCGGGCGCCGATGCGTGCGGCGAGCTTGGGGGCCAGGCCGGAGGTCATCATCATCATGGCGGCCATGGGCATCATCGCGACCGTGGACAGCAGGCCGGACCAGCCGAGGACGGCCTGGAAGAAGGGGAAAAGGACCACGGCGATGCCCGCCTGCACGCCGAAGACGATCAGCAGCGTGATGGAGCCGCCGGCCAGGCTGCGCTCACGGAAGAGGCGTACGTCCAGCAGGGAGGCATCGCGGCGGTGCAGTTCCCAGGCTACGAAGCCGATGGCGGCAATGAGGCCGACGGCGAGGCTGATCAGCGTCACGGTGGCGGTCCAGCCATGCTCGGGGCCTTGATGCAGGACGAAGATGAGCCCGGTGACCGCGACGGTGGAGATCAGCGCGCCGATGGTGTCGAAGGAATGCCCGGCGTGTTCGCGGGAGTTGGGGACCGACTTCAGGGTCATGGCCAGGGCCACGATGACCAGGACCACGGGCAGGACGAACAGCCAGCGCCAGTCGGCGACGTCGACGAGGAGGGCGGAGAGGAACATGCCGGTGATGCCGCCGCCTCCGGCGACGCCGGTCCACACGCCGATCGCCTTGCCCCGCTGCTCCTCGGGGAAGGTGGAGGTGATGACGGCCAGGGTGATCGGCATGATCATCGCTGCGCCGATACCGCTGGCCACACGCGAGGCGAGCATCACCTCGGCCGTCGGCGCCAGACCCGCGGCGACGCTTGCGACGCCGAAGACACCCAGCCCGGCGATCAGCATGGGCTTGCGGCCCAGCCGGTCACCGATCGCGCCCAGCGGCAGCAGCAGCGCGGCCAGGGCCAGGGTGTAGATATTGATGATCCACAAGACGGTGTTCTGCGAGGCGCCGAACTCCACCGCCATATGGGTCTGGGCGACGTTCAACCCGGACACCGATGCGATCACGGCCATCAACGCGATCGAGACGGCGATCAGGATCGTGCGCAGCTGACGCGCATCCGGCGCGCCCCCGTCTCCTGCGTGATCGGCTGCCCCCGGCAGCTGGTTCGTACTCATGGGTTCCTCTCAGACAAACGGGCAGGCAGGGCTCGGCGCCGGACCGGGTCCGGTCGCCGAAAAGGGGAGGGGAAAGTCGTGCGGCTTGCAGGCGCCGCGGAGGCGTCAGTTGGTGGTGGCCTGTACTGCGGCGAGGGCCGCGGCAGTGTCCGCAGTGGCCAGCACGGCGTTGATGTGGGAACCGGCCAGGGCGCCGGCCGCGGCGGACGCGCCGACCTGGGCGGTGAGGTCGGTGGCGTTGCCGGCCACCCACACGCCCGCGATCTCGGTGATTCCGGCCATGGCGGAGGCGAAGCGGTGGCCCATGTTGTCGGGCAGGTCCTCCATCGGCAGCTTCAGCCCTTCCAGGCCCTCGGTGCGGGCTTGCATCTGCGTGGCGACGGCCAGGACCCGGCGCTCCACGATGGTGCCGTCCGTCAGGCGCACGCCTGCGATGGCGCCGTCCTGGTCGTCGATGACTTCCTGCACCGGGGTGTCGAGGACGCGGATGTGGCGGGCGGTGAAACGTGCGCGGGTGTCCGCGTCCAGGTCGGTGCCTTGAGTGAAGTAGATCAGGTCGTTGCTCAGTTGCCGGAACAGCAGCGCGTGAGGCACGGAGGCGGGCCCGGTGGCGAGGATGCCGATCGGCTTGTCGCGTACCTCCCAGCCGTGGCAGTAGGGGCAGTGCACCACGCTGTGGCCCCAGTGCTCGGCCAGGCCGGGCACCTCGGGCAGCACATCGCGCAGGCCGGTGGCCACCAGCACACGGCGCGCCGTCAGAGCGCGGCCATCAGCCAGGCTGATGGTGAACCGCAGATCACCTTCGGGCGAGGGGGCGGCAGGCGCGGCGGAGACCACCTCGCCGAAGACGATGCGGCCGCCGTACTGGCGTACCTGCTGGCGGCCCCGCTTGAGGATCTCGGAGGGCGGGGTGCCGTCCAGGACGATGAAGCCGTGCATTGCTGCGGCGAGCGCGTTGCGCGGGGTGCCGCTGTCGATCACGACGACCGAGCGGCGGGAGCGGGCCAGCATCAGCGCACCGTTCAGACCCGCGGCCCCGCCACCGATCACCACCGTGTCGACCGTCCCGCCGGGCAGCGTGTCACTCTCGTACGCCAGAGCCGTCTCAGCCATCGTCCTACCCTTTCCTCGTGCGTGGCCCGAGATCTTCCGGACCATCTGCACACGACGCTAATCCCAGTTTGCATCAAGGGCATACGATGTTGCCCATGACGCAAGAAGATAGAGAGCTGGACAGCCTCGTACGCAAACGCATCCGCGCTCTGCGGGTGGCACAGGGCTGGTCCCTGGAGGAACTGGCCACCCGCGCGAACCTCAGCCAGTCCTCGCTCAGCCGCATCGAGAACGGCCAGCGCCGCCTCGCACTGGACCAGCTCGTCACCCTCGCCCGCGCCCTGGACACCACCCTCGACCAGCTCGTCGAGACGGCCGCCGACGATGTCGTCACCAGCCCGATGATCGACGGAGCCCACGGCCGGATGCGCTGGGCCGTGAAGGGCGACCCCGGCATGAGCGTGGTGCGTCAGCGCATGACCCAACCGCCGCCCGAGAACCCGGCGCGCATGCGCGCCCACCCGGGGCGCGAATGGCTCGTCGTCCTGTCCGGCACCGCGATCCTCATGCTCGGCCACCGCCGCTTCCGCATCGAGACCAACCAGGCCGCCGAGTTCCCCACGATGATGCCGCACGCCATCGGCGCCGAAGGCGGGCCCTGCGAGATCCTGGGCATCTTCGACCGCGACGCCCGCCGCGGCCACCAGAACGAAGACCCCGACCGCGACGCACAGGACACTCCCGAATGACGGCGTGGCCGCACGACGGCCCCGGCCGGGAGCGACATCTTGCGCGCCAGGCAGCAGACTCGACCATCATCTTGCGCAAACTGGGATCTGGCATGCCAAAGGCGCATAGCCGTCCTAGTGTGAAGGCATGACCCAAGCACACCCGTACACCCCCCACCACGACGCTCCGCACGGACACCAGCAGCACGGAACCGGCGGCCAGGCGGAGATCCTCGACCTGGACGCCGAGGTCCTCGCCGAGCACACAGCCTCCATCACCGCATGGCTCCCGCTGAAAGCCGGCCCCCGCCAGATCATGGATCTGGGCTGCGGCACCGGGGCGGGGACCTTCGCCCTCCTCGACCGCTTCCCCGATGCGCACGTCACCGCCGTCGACACTTCGGCCGAGCACCTTCAGCGCCTGCGCGCAAAAGCGTGCGCCCGTGGCGTGGAGGAGCGCGTGCGCACCGTGCAGGCCGACCTCGACGCCGCCGGGTGGCCCGACCTCGGATCACCGGACCTGGTGTGGGCGTCGGCCTCGATGCACCACATGGCCCACCCTGACCGCGTACTGCGCACCGTCCACGACCTGCTCACCCCCGGCGGTCTGTTCGCCGTGGTGGAGCTGTCCGGCTTCCCCCGCTTCCTGCCCCCAAGCGCCCCCAGGGACCGGCCCGGCCTGGAAGAACGCGTCCACGCCGCGACCGACCGCATGCAGGCCGAGCACATGCCCCACCGCGGCGCCGACTGGGGCCCGATGCTCACCGACGCCGGATTCACCGTCGAGGGCGAACACACCATCACCCTGAACATCGAGAGTTCCCGCAACGAAGTGATCGGCCGATACGCCCTCGGCGGCCTGCAGCGCATCCGCAGCACCGTCGCCGAGAGACTCTCCCCCGAGGACCTCACCGCGCTCGACCAGCTCCTCGACACCGACAGCCCTCACAGCATCCTGCGCCGCGACGACCTGACCATGCGCACCGAGCGCACCGTCTGGGCCGCCCGCCGCACCTGATCCCCAACCGCTGTCCGGCACGCAGGCGGGGGAGGCTCCGCGTCAGGCCGGGCCGAGGACGCAGAACTCGTTGCCTTCCGGGTCGGTCAGAACCTTCCACGGGACGTCGCCCTGGCCTACGTCGGCGAGCGTCGCACCGAGGGCCTCAAGCCGGGCCACCTCCGCCGCTTGACCGTCAACGGGGTAGGGCAGCAAGTCGAGATGAACGCGGTTCCACGTGTCCTTCAGGTGGGACGTGCGAAGGAACTCCAGATATGGGCCGACACCCTTGGCGGAGCGCAGCAGCGCATGATCGTCGGTCACCTCGTGCAGGGTCCAGTCCATCGCCTCGCCCCAGAACCGGGCCATGGCCCGCGGGTCCGCGCAGTCGACGACCACCGCGGCGATCGGCCCGGTGTCCCGATAGATCTCCCGAGGCTCCAGGACGCAGAACACGTTGCCCTCCGGGTCGGCCAGAACTGTCCACGAGAGGTCGCCCTGGCCCACATCGGCGGGCGTCGCGCCGAGCTCCTTCAGGCGCGCGACCAACTCCGCGTGATGGGCCGCAGAGGTGGTGGCGAGTTCGATGTGCGCGCGGTCTTTCACTGTTTCGGGGTCCGGGACGGTGACGACATCGACGCAGACGGCGACAGGGTCCGGCCAGACGAAACCCACGGGTTCAACGTTGGTCACACCGGGCCCTTCGCTGGAACGCCCCAGCCGAGCGCCTCCGCCCAGAACCGGCCGAGCGCCGAGTCATCCCGAGCCTTAAAATTCACCTGAACAAGTCGCAGCGCCATGCCGCCAACCCTATGCCCGACGGATGAACCACACCTGGCGAGTAATGGGCAGGTCGGGGACTTCGCCGAGCTGCCGAAGGCCTTGCGGGTGCGGAGGCGGTGATGGCGTAGGCGGCCCCGGAAGTCGATGTGGGCGTGGCCGAGGGGGTGGCTGAGGCGGGGCGACGTCCTCGTCCTTGACTGGGACGTCCTGGGCGCGGAGCTGGTCGACGGCAGGCCGACAGGTAGCGGGTGTTCCACAGCGCGACGGCGTTGACGACCAGGCCGAGCGCGGCGAGCTGGTCTTCATGGCCTTCGCGGTAGGGCTGGCGGATCTGGCCGCCTCCCGGCGCCGGCCGGCCACCAGGACGCTCC
>NZ_JBFBIK010000049.1:0-51497 GCF_040685555.1 Sphaerisporangium sp. NPDC088356 | reverse complement strand
TGGGCGTCCACGCCGCCGCCGACACCGAGTACGACTGGCCGTACTACGGCCAGCTCGTCGGCGCCTGGTTCCAGTCGCACCCCGCCATCCAGCAGGTCACCGTGCGGGTGGAGGACCACGCGCACCCCTCGACGGCCGGCCTCCCCGCCGCCTGGGTGCGGACCGACGAGCTGTACAACTACCGCACCAACCCGCGTGACGTCGCGCACGTGCTGGCGACGCTCGACGAGTCGACCTACACCGGCGGGTCGATGGGCGCCGACCACCCCATCTCGTGGTGCCACCCCTTCCGGGGCGGGCGCGCCTGGTACACCGGCCTCGGCCACACCCAGCAGTCGTACGCGGAACCGCTGTTCCGCACCCACCTGCTCGGCGGGATCCGGTGGGCGGCGGGCGTCGCCGCGGGCGACTGCACGGCGCCACCTCCCTCGCCCGCCACGCAGGCCGAGAGCTTCACCTCCCAGCTCGGCACCCAGGTGGTCGACAAGGCCAGCGCGCGCGGCGGCAAGGCGGTCGGCTACATCGACAACGGTGACTGGCTCGGCTTCTCGGGCGTCTCCACGGCCGGGGCAACCGGCATCTCGGCGCGGGTCGCGTCGGCGGGCGCGGGCGGCACCATCCAGGTGCGGTCGGGCTCGGCCACGGGCACGCTGCTCGGATCGGTCACCGTCCCGGTGACCGGCGGCTGGGAGACCTGGCAGACCGTGAGCACCACGCTGACCGGTACCGCCACCGGCCCGCTGTTCCTGGTGTTCACCGGTGGCGCGGGCTCGCTGTTCGACCTCGACGAGGTCACCCTGACCACCGGTCCCGCGCCGACTCCCACGCCCACCCCGACCGTCACGCCGCCGCCCACCTCGGGGCTGCTGTCGCAGGGACGTCCGGTCACCGCCTCCTCGGTGGAGAACGCCGGCACCGCCGCCGCCAACGTCAACGACGGCAACGCCGGAACCCGCTGGTCGTCGGCCTTCTCCGACCCCCAGTGGATCTCCATCGACCTCGGCGCCAACCGCTCGGTCAACCGGGTGAAGCTCACCTGGGAGGCCGCCTACGGCAAGTCCTACCGCATAGAGACCTCCACCAACGGCACCACCTGGACACCCGCCTACACCACCACCACCTCCGACGGCGGCACCGACGACCTGACCTTCACCGCCGCCACCGCCCGCTACGTCCGCATGTACGGCACACAGCGCGCCACCGGCTACGGCTACTCCCTCTGGGAGATGGAGGTCTACGGCAGCTGACACCGTCCGTGACCCCGGCGTCCCTGGACCGGGCCACGGCTCCCCACCCTGCTCGCCGCACAAGGCGAGCAGGGTGCCGGCGCGTGCTCACGGCATCGGTCCGGGCGATTCGCCTGGACCGATGCCGACAATAAAGGCGGCCGAATCGGTGATTTTTGCAATTTGCCGGACAGCGTTTCCCGCGTGCCTCCAGCATTGGCCTCGACAGACATGACAGAGGGTCATCGCAGGGGGACAACGGGTGGATACCGACATTGACCGGACACTGGTCGCCGACCTGGCCAGGATCATGGTCGCCGAGGTGCGGCCGGCCGAGCTGCCGATGTTCCGGCCGATGAGCGAGGCGTACTTCGCCGACCCGGAACGCTCTCTGGCGGGAGGCGACGGCGGCGGGGGGCCGCTGAGGATCGGGGAGACCGGGCTCGTGCTGCTGCTGACCCCGGTGGCGCTCGCGGCGGCGGAGGAAGTGACCAAGTACCTGTTCGGCGAGGCGATCCGCCCGGCGCTGGTGCGCGGCGGGGCCGCGGTGCGACGGCTGTTCGGCATCGGAGGCCGCCCCGGGAAGTCCGAGACCGCGGTGAGACTGACCGACGAGCAGTGGGCGCACGTCCACCGCATCGTCGAGGACGTGGCCGTCCGCTTCGGGCACGGCCAGGACGTGGCGCAGGTGATGGCCGACACGGTGGTCGGCGCCGCGCACCGCGCGACCTGGGCCGAGCCTCGGTGACCAGCACGCCGCAGGCGCTCGGGCCACCGGGCACGGCCGCCTACGAGCCGCGCCCCGCGCCCGCCGGCACAACGGTCCTGTTCGCCCTGCTGGTCAGCACCGTCCTGATCACCAGCTCGGTCGTCTACATGTTCCTGTGGGGCATCGTGGTGCCCTCGCGTGCCACCCGCCTGGGAACGGCCATGCGGACCTGCTGGGGCAGGGAACAAAGCATAATCAACCACCCGGTGAAGACGCTGGCCGACCTCGCGCGGCTGGGCGACGCCGCCGATAGGGCGGAGCGTTGCCTTCGACCGATCTACGCCGAACAGGCCTCCTGGACGGTGGCCTGCGTCGCGGCGCTGTTCGCCGTGGCCGTCGTGATCTACTGGGCGTACCCCCTGTGGTTCGTCCGCAGGCGCGGCCTGACCCCGATCCTCCGTGAGGACTGCCCCGAGCTGGTCGACGAGCTCGAACGGCTGAGCCGGGCGGCCGGGCTGGACCGGGCGCCGACGTTCCTGCTGGCGCCCTACGCCTCGACGTCCGGCGGGCTGGCGTTCGGCCGGTGGCGGCGCCGGTACGTACAGCTCGACGCCGGTCTGCTGGTCGGTTACACCACCGACCGGGGGAGGTTCCAAGCGGTGGTGCTGCACGAGCTGGCCCACCTGCGCAACCGCGACGTGGACACCACCTATCTGACCATGTCGATCTGGTGGTCGTTCGTCGCCCTGGCGCTGGTGCCCACGGCCGTGGTGACCCTTCATCCCCAGCTGTTCACCACCCCGCTGCGCTGGCGGCCTCCCAAGGGCGCTCTGCCGTTGAGCGTCGGGCTGGCGCTGCTGGTGCTGACCCTTCTGCTGTACCTGACCCGTAACGCGATCCTGCGGGTACGAGAGACCTACGCCGACGCCCGGGTCGGAGAGGCGGCCCACGGCGGCGAGAGCGATCGGCCGGCCGTCGCGCTGCGCGCCGTGGTGGACGGGCTGGCCCCCCCTGACCGGTGGCGCGCCGCACTAGGGACCCATCCCCATCCCGGGCGCCGGAGGCAGGCGATCGACGACCCGGCGGCGATGCTGTCGCCGAGGTCGTGGGAGCTGTTCGCGGCCGGCATGGCCACCGCGGTGATGGTCGCCAACCTGCGTTATGTCTTCGACCAGTTGCTTCAGACCAGGGTCATCGTCAGCTCGGCCGGAACGGGAATGATCTGTGTTCTTGGTGTGGCCGTGCCGCTGGTGACAGCGGTGTGGCGGGCCGCGGGCCGCGCCCCGGCCCACCGCCTGCCCGTGCGCGCCATCCTGCCGATGCCGGTCGTGCTCGTCGCCGGGTACCTGCTCGGTGAACAGCTGTCGTGGGTGTCCGTCCTCGTGGGGTGGACGGCGATGGTGACCGGTGGGGTCGAGCAGTCACTGGCGGCGGCGATCCTGCTGCTCGCCGGTGCGGTGACGCTGGCCTTCTGGACCGCCTCGGTGGCGCACACCGCGCCGAGTCCCGGCCGCCGCGGCCGGGGGGTGCTGCCCGCCGTGGCCGCCGCCGGCACCGCCGCGTTCCTCCCCTGGTTCGGGGTCTGGGTCTCCGCCCACGACCGCCAAGGGTTGCTGGCGACGCTCGACCCCACCATCATCGTGCCGCCTCTGCGGGCGGGCGCTCCCGGGTGGTACGCCGCTGTGACGTACTGGGCCGAGATGGACTACCCGCCGTTTCTCTACCTGACGCACAACCCACTGACGCTGCCCGCCCTCACCCTGCTGTGGCTGGTACCGGTCATCGTCGTCAACCGAAGGCGAGGATCGCTCCGCGGTCCTGAAGAGGATCCGTACCGTGTCAGGGACGCGCTGATCACCGGGCTCGTCGGCGCCGTGGTCTTCGCCCTGGCCGGGGCCGTTCTCCTCTACGCGCTCAAGGAGATGGTGCCGGCCTCGGTACGGCACGACCTCAATTCCTTCCCCTACTCGGTTCAGAGCGCCTTGGCCGCCCTCGCCGTCATCGCCCAGGCTCTCGTCGCCGCGACCGTCGCGACGTTCGCCCGGCGGCACCGTCCCGTGCTGATCCCACTGGCGATCTTCACCACCGGATCACTGGCCACCGGCATCACGCTGCTGGGGCTGAACACGGCCGGCCGCTGCGTCGACCTCTACGAGAACAGGCCGCCGGCGTGCTTCCGGCTGCCCGAGGCCGGGCTCACCGCAGACTTCCTGCACACCGTGCTGGTCGAAGGCGCCGTCGCCACCGTCCCCGCCGCGCTTCTCGGGGCCCTGCTCCAGGTGCTCGTCACGCGCCTTCGCCGGCTCGGCCACCCGGGGACCGCCGACCCCCGCCCTCACCGGCCTGCCACCCGTGTGATCCTAACGACCGCCCTCGCACTCCTCGTCACCGTCGCGATCCTTGGAGCACTCGCCGAAGCCCCGCATGCCTACGAGATCTGGACCGGGTGACGTCGTTCGCCTCGTTCAGGCGGAGGTCAGGCAGGTTCGTACGGCCGTAGTGAGGCGCCGGACGACTGTTCCAGGACGGCGCCGGTGACGGTGTCCGCTGTCAGCAGCCGCGGCGAGCCGTCGACTCCGGTCGCTGCCGCGGCGTACCCGGTCGCTGCCGCGGCGTACAGCGCGGCCAGGCCGCTCGCCGAGGAGACCGCGCCCGCGCCGGGAACCCCGGCGCCGAGCAGCGCGGGGTCGTTCCACCCGTGAGGCTCGTCCAGGCCGGGAAAGACGAACGCGCCGTTCATCGTGACCATGCGCATGGGCAGTGTCTCGGGGCCGGGGGAGCACATGCCACGGCGCCCTCCACCTGGTGCTGGAACACTGGCCCGCGAATTCAGGGTGAAAAGACGCCCGACCGCTGGAGCGGCCGGGCGTGTTCACTACTCGACGAGCGCGGTACCACTTTGAGCAACGGACCGGGCTCGACCGCCGAGAGCCGTCGTGTTCCTCAGGCGAGCGTGCCGCCCTTAATGCCGCTCAGGAACACGGACCACTCACCTGGCGTACAGACCAGCGCCGGACCGGCCGGGTTCTTGCTGTCCCTGACCGCGAACAGGCCAGGAATGTTCGACGCCACCTCGACACAGTTGCCGCCGTCAGATCCGCTGTGAGTGCTCTTGCGCCACCGCGCAGCCCGAAGATCATGAGTCACTTTGGTTCACCGCTTCCTCTATGAGTCTTAGCGACTGACTGAACGGTACGGCCTCAGCCCTGATCGCGTCATACCTGCGCATCAGCTTGCCGATGATATTGCGGTCTTCTACGGTGCGGCCGTTGGGCTGACCTTCAACGTAGGCCGTGTAGGGCACCTCGTTCCGTTCGGCGATGATGAACCCCCCGAGAAGGCCGCACATCGCTCGTGCCGAATAGGGGACTACCTGAATCGTCACTTGTGGGTGCCGTGCGACCTCAAGCAGGTAACTCAGTTGTTCCCACATGACACCCGTGTCCCCTACCGGGCGACGTATCACGGCCTCGTCCACCAGGGCCGAGACCAGCGGAGGGTTATGCCGGTGCAGAATCGCCTTTCGCTGCATGCGACCTCGGACACGTTCGTCTACCTCGTCACTGGTGGTGCCAGGTTCAGCCGACAGGACGAGCCGGGCATACGCCTCTGTCTGGAAGAGCCCCGGAATCAACATCGGCTCCCAGCTTCGCAGGCCCGTGGCCTCCTGTTCTTCCTCCAGCCACGGCCGGAAATATTCGGGCGCCTTGTTCCACGTAGTGGCGATGTACAGGCGCGTCATGGTGCCGTCGAGGCCGAGGACCTCGTCGCACAGCTCGGCGAAGCGTTCGGACGGGGGGCGTTTGGCGGTCTCCACCATGGCGACCATGGCGTCGGAATACCCCATGCGCCTGGCGAGCTCCCTTTGGGAGAGCCTCGCCGTGGCGCGGTGCTGACGCAGCTCGAAGGCGAAAAGGGCACGCGGGGAGTCGTGAGGGTCGACATCACTGCCGGGGGGCATGTCTCACCTACCATCAGAATAGGGACATTTAAGCTGACTAACCATTCCGCTAACCCAAGTGTGCTCATGGCGTGAGCGGGAATCGCTACCGATCGTAGCCTTCTATTGACACTCTGGTAAAGCGAAGTCCCCAACGACGCACGCACCTTTCCGGCGAGGCGAAAAGGCAAGCGCATGATGACAGGAAATCTTCTTGGCGTTACCTATCTGGCCGGTTCTCCCGAGTCGGTCTCACAGGCACGTGACTACGTGAGACGGAAACTCGGGGACGGTCATCCCGCATTGGACGACGTCACGCTACTGGTTTCCGAAGTCGTTACGAATGCGGTGATTCACTCGAATTCGCGAAATGGTGGCAGGGTGACGCTCGCGATCGCCGACTGCCATGACCTCATACACGTCGACGTAGTGGACTTCGGCGGTGACACGGCCCCGCGCGTTCGCGGAGACCTGTACGCCGAAGGGGGGCGAGGGCTCATGCTGGTAGAAATGCTCTCCCATTGCTGGAACGTCTACGACCACCCTGCCGGACGTACCGTCTGGTTCCAAGTGAAGTACGGGTGACGACGGTGGAGTCGGTCGCCGGCCCGGCGACCGCGATCAGGCCGGCGAGTCCGCCGGCGGCGAGCACGACGGATATCACCCGCTCCAGCCTTCCTCTCGTGAAGACGGGAAGCACCTGCTGACGAGCGAAGAGCCGAAGGTCGTCCGTCGTAGGCGTCGCACGCCTCCACCAGGTCGTGGTGCTTGCTGTTCACTTGGGAGATATGTCGCATAAGGATCCTGTGATCCTTAAGTAACATTCCCTTACTAAGGTCCCCCGCATGAGTTCCAGAATTGGGCGGGCCCTCGCCGCCGGTGCCACGGTCGTCGTGGCCATTGGCCTTCTAGCGCCCGCAGCACCCGCCTCCGCGACACCCGACCACTCGGTGAAGATCACCGTGATGGCCAGTTCCGACATTCACGGCAACGCCCTGAACTGGGACTACTTCAAGAACGCGGAGTTCGACGACAGCGCGCACAACGACGTGGGCCTCGCGAAGGTCTCCACCCTGGTCAACCAGATCCGCAAGGACCGCGGCGCCGACCACACGCTGCTGTTCGACTCCGGCGACACCATCCAGGGCACCCCGCTCGACTACTACTACGCCAAGGTCGAGCCGATCACCGAGACCGGCCAGACCCACCCCATGGCCAAGGCCATGAACGCCATCGGGTACGACGCCGTGACGCTCGGCAACCACGAGTTCAACTACGGGCTTCCCCTGCTGGCCAAGTGGGTCAAGCAGATGAATGCCCCGGTGCTCGGCGCCAACGCGGTCTCCGCCAAGACCGGCCTCCCGGCGTACCTGCCGTTCATCATCAAGACGATGAAGGTCAAGGGCGACAAGCCCGTCAAGGTGGGCGTGCTCGGCCTGACCAACCCCGGTATCGCGATCTGGGACAAGGCCAACGTCGAGGGCAAGCTGAAGTTCCTCGACCTGGTCGCCACCGCGAAGAAGTGGGTGCCGGTCATCCGTGCCCTCGGCGCCGACGTCGTCCTCGTCACCGCGCACGCCGGTGACAACGGCATCTCGTCCTACGGCTCCGACCTGCCGATCGAGAACGCCTCCGCGCTCGTCGCCGAGCAGGTCCCGGGCATCGACGCCGTGCTGTTCGGCCACGCCCACAACGACGTGCCGCAGAGGTTCGTCACCAACACGGCCACCGGCAAGCAGGTGCTGCTGACCGAGCCGAGCAAGTACGGCCAGCGCCTCTCCGTGGTGGACTTCACCCTCGCCAAGGAGCGCGGCAAGTGGGCTGTCACCACCAAGTCCTCGGCGACGATCAACACCAACACGGTCGCCGAGGACCCGAAGATCGTCGCCCTGATGAAGGGCCAGCACGACAAGACCGTCGGGTACGTCAACCAGGTGATCGCCCAGTCGAAGGAGCAGCTGTCCGCGGCCGAGTCGCCGTACAAGGACACCGCGATCCTCGACTACATCCAGAAGGTGCAGACCGACCTGGTCACCAAGGCGGTCGCGGGCACGGCCGACGCGTCCCTGCCGGTGCTGTCCATCGCCGCGCCCTTCAGCCGCACGGCGATCTTCCCGGCCGGTCCCGTGAGCGTCCGTGACATGGCGGGCCTGTACGTCTACGACAACACGCTGCTCGGCGTGAAGCTGACCGGCACGCAGATCAAGGACTACCTGGAGTACTCCGCCAAGTACTTCGCCCAGGTGGCCCCCGGCGCGCCGATCGACCTCGGCACGCTGACCAACGCCGCCGGTACCCCGGACTACAACTACGACCAGCTGTCGGGCGTCTCCTACGACATCGACATCTCCAAGCCGGTCGGGCAGCGCATCCTCAACCTGTCCTACAAGGGTGCGCCGGTGGCCGCGGGCCAGCAGTTCGTGGTCGCGATCAACAACTACCGGCAGTCCGGCGGCGGCGGCTTCCCGCACGTCACCACCGCCCCGGTCGTCTACAACGCCCAGGTGGAGATCCGCCAGGCGCTGATCGACGCCGCCACCGCCTCCGGCACCATCGACCCCGCCACCTTCGCCGACCCCAACTGGAAGCTCGTCCGCGAAGGCGTGCCCGTCTTCTAGCCGATACTTCTGGCTAGAACGGCTCCCCGCGGCACAGTGGCCGGCACCACCCCTCTGGGAGGTGCCGGCCACTAATGATCGTTATCATCCACACATCGAAACTTTGTCCGCCGACGCCACAGGGTGAGACCAACGTCTGCGAGAGGTGCCACAGGTTGAGTCCGCGAACCAGCCGGAAGCTTCCGTGAAGTTCCGGGTCATCGGTGACGTGGCCGTCGTCGGCGACTCGGGCCGGGTGCGGATGGCGTCACGGCGCCAGGAACAGCTGCTGGCGCTGCTCATCTGCTGGCGCGGCCGTACGGTGCCCGCCGAGACGCTGACCGACGCGCTCTGGGGCGAGCGGCCGGCCCCACGCCCGGGGAAGAACCTCCAGGTCCTCGTGCACCGATTACGCCGGTCGCTGGGCAGCGCCGACCGGATCCGGCACGACCGCTCCGGGTACGCGTTGCTCGCGCAGAGGGCCGAGGTGGACGCCTGGCACTTCACCGACCTGGCCGAACGAGGCCGCCGCGCGCTCGGCCAGGGCGACCCCGAGATGGCGGCGGCGCTGCTCCACGAGGCGCTCGCCCTGTGGGGAGGAGGCACCGCCTACCCCGGGCTGCACGACGTGCCACGGCTCGCCGAGGCCGCCGCCGACCTGGAGCAGGAACGCAGGCGCGTGCTGACCGACCGCATCGACGCCGAGATGGCGTTGGGGCGGCACGCCCAGGTCATCCCCGAACTGGTCGCGCTGCTCGCCGAGGACCCGCTGGCCGAGTCGTCCGCCGCGCGTCTCATGGTGGCGATGCACCGGGCGGGCCGGCGTGCCGAGGCGCTGAACGTGTACCGGCGCACCCGTACCGTCCTCGCCGAGGAGCTGGGGGTGGAACCCGGTCCGCTGCTGCGGGAGCTGGAAGGCGCCATCCTGCGCGGGGACGAGGACATCATGCCCGTCCCCCTCCAGCCGGCCGGGCCGGGCCCGGTCCCCGCCCTGCTTCCCGCGCCCACCGGGGACCTCACCGGCCGGGACGCCGAGCTGCGCGAGATCACCGGCCTGCTGCTCGGCCCTCCCGTGCTATGCGTCGTCTCCGGCATGGCGGGCGTGGGCAAGACGGCGCTCGCCGTGCAGGCCGCCCAGCTGACGCGGGAACGGTTCCCCGACGGCCAGCTCTTCGTGAACCTGCGCGGCGCGGGAACCGGCCGGGTCGAACCGCACGAGGCGCTCGGACGCTTCCTTCGCGCGCTCGGCGTGGCCGGGGCGCTCGTACCGGACGGCCTGGACGAGCGTGCCGAGGTCTTCCGTGACCTGCTGTCCGACCGGCGCGTGCTGGTCGTGCTCGACGACGCCGCCGACGAGGCCCAGGTGGAACCGCTCATCCCCGCCGGCGCCGGCTGCGCGGTGCTGGTCACCAGTCGCGGCAGGCTCGCCGCGCTCCCCGCAGCGAACGTGGTCGCGCTGGGCATGCTCGGCATCGGCGACGCCGTCGACCTGCTGAGCAAGATCACCGGACGGGCCGAGCTCCGCGAGGGCGGCCCTGCCGCGCGGGAACTGGCCGAGCTGTGCGACCGGCTGCCGCTGGCCCTGCGCATCGCCGGGGCACGGCTGGCGGCCCGGCCGCACTGGACGGTGTCGCGGCTCATCTCCCGCCTGGAGGCCGAGCACGACCGGCTCGACGAGCTGACCCACGGCGCCCTGTCGGTCAGGGCCGGGCTCGCGCTGGGGTACTCCGGGCTGGCCGAGCCGGGCCGCTCGCTGTACCGCAGGCTGGGGCTGGTGGAGAGCCCGGACTTCACTGCGTGGGTCGCCGCCGCGCTCCTTCCCGCCGGTTCGCGCGAGGCCGAGGACGTGCTCGAAAACCTCGTCGAGGCGCAACTGGTGGAGTACGCGGGCACCGACGCGATCGGCGAGCCCCGCTACAGGATTCACGACCTGGTGCGGCTGCACGCCAGGGAGCGGGCCGTCGCCGACGAGGCGCCAGGCGCGGCCGTCGCGGCGCTTACCAGGCTGACGGGCACGTACCTCGCCCTGGCCGAACGTGCGCACCGGCTCCAGTACGGCGGCGACTACACCGTCCTGCACGGTGGGGGTGCCCGGTGGGACCTGGAGGAGCCGACCGCCGGCCGCCTGCTGGCCGATCCGGCGGGGTGGCTGCGCAGCGAGCGGCTCGGCCTGGTCGCGGCGGTCGAGCAGGCCGCGGCGCTCGGCCTCAGCGAGACCTGCTGGGACCTCGCGATGTCCACGATCACGCTGTTCGAGTCGCAGGGCCACTTCGACGACTGGTCGCACACCTCCCGCACCGCCCTCGCCACCGCCAGGCGTATGGAGAACCCGCGCGGGGAGGCGGCCATGAGGTACTCGCTCGGCACGCTGGAGATCTTCCGGCAGCGCTACGCCGCCGCCAGGCCGCACTTCGAGGCGGCGCTGCGCATCTTCGAGACCGTCGGCGACCAGCACGGGCAGGCGCTGGCCCTCCGCAACGCGGCCCTGCTCGACCGGGTGGAGGGGAACGTGGAGACGGCGCTGGCCCAGTACGGGCGGGCGCTGCGGATGCTCCGCGCCGCCGGCGACCAGCACGCCGAGGCGCACGTGCTGGGCAGCATCGCGCAGATCCACATCGAGAACGACGAAGGCGAGACGGCGGCCCCGCTGCTGGAACAGGCGCTCGGCGTCTACCTGGAGCTCGGCGACGCGCGCGGCAGCGCTCAGATACTCAACCGGCTCGGACTGCTGTACCTGCGCCAGAACAGGGCCACCGACGCCGAGACCGCCTACCGGCAGGTCCTGGACGCCTCCCGGAACGCCGGTGACCGTATCGGCGAGTCCTACGGCCTGCTCGGCATGGGCGAGGCCGGCCTGCTGGCCGGGGAGCTCGATCGCGCCGCCGACTACCTGGACGCCGCGCTGGCGCTGGCCGGCACCATCGGCGAGCCGTTCGTCGCGGCCCGTGCCCGGCTGGCCGGTGGCAAGCTGGCCGCCGAACGCGGCGAGCACCAACTCGCCGGCTCCATGCTGGAGCGGGCGGCGGCGGAGTTCGACGCGATCGGGCTCCCTCTGTGGCACGAGCGCGCCCGCGAGGCCCGCCGCGCCCTCGACATGCTCTCCTCGCCGCCCGCTCCCGGCTGAGCTCACCCTCAGCCCTCGCCGGGGTCCATCCAGTGGCTGTCGCAGCCGTACTGCTGGCCGTGGCAGGGGTCCACCTCCACGGCGGCGGCCGGCGTGGCACCGGCCCCCAGCAGCCCGGCCACCACCAGGGCGAGCAGCGTGCCCTTCAGCTTCTTCACGCGGTTCCTCCTGCTATCGCGGTGGCAAACGGCCGATCACCGGCCAGGCGCGACATTATCCACGCTGGAACGCCCCCGTGGCCGCCGCCGCCTGAACTTCCCCGCGGCGACGACGGCCCGTGATGCCGCGTAGCGCGTACCGCGTCCGCCCCCGGTCCGGCGATGACGCGCCCGTGGCCATCGCCGGATCCACCCGCGCCGGCCCTCATCACGACAACACCTTAGAAAATGCCGGTTTCACGAGGGTTTCACCGGCCCCCGCGCACGTTCGGGCCGTCAGGACGCTCCGAAGCCCCGGACCCCAGCCGAGATCGCCGAAGGCCCGCCGCATGACGGCGTCCGCGCCATTGGGGCAGGTACATCAGCGTCAACACCCCGGCCGCGCACAGGGCTGCGAGGACGAAGACAATAAGCGGGATTGGCATTATGCGGCATGAAGCCCGCACACATACCTATCAGGATTGCGGCGTCAGCAGGGTTCGCTCACCACGGTGAAGGTGTGGGTGGCGACCACGCGCCCCGGCAGTGCGGAGAACGCCCACTTCTCCTCGAACCGGCGGCTCAGCTCCGCGCTCTCGGCCGAGGGCACGAGGACGGCGTAGAGCTTCACGCGGCGCCCCTGGGCGCCGACGGGTCCGAGGTACAGCTCCGGCACCTCCCAGGTGCCGGCCGTACGGTCTGCCCGGGCGGCGGCCCAGGCCAGGAAGTACTGGTCACCGCCCTTGGCGAAGATCCGCAGATCGTACCCGTCCGGCACCGAGCCCGACCCCAGGATCGGCCCGCACGTGGGCACCGAGCCCGTCGGGTCAAGGATGGCGAACGGGGTGCCGCCGTTCCCCGTCTTTCCGGCGTTCTCGGCGCTTCCGGCGTTCTCGGGGCTTCCGGCGTTCGGGGGGATTCCGGCGGTCGGTGACGTCGGAGGAACAGAGGCGCCCATGTCCGGCGATGTATGGGAACGCTGGAACAAGGACCCGAGGTCTGTCGAGCCCGTCATCTGCCCGGCGGCCAGTGCGAGCACCGCCAGCAGGACCGGAACGCCGACGACGGCCGCGATCCTCGCGCGGCGAGGCCGGGGCGTGCCACCCGATATCTCCAGCAGGCGCGAAAGCGCCGGAACCGCCAGCCACACGACGGCCGAGAAGCCCTTGTCCGCCAGCTCGACCCCCACCCGGCGGAAGTCACCGGCCGCCAGCCCGGCGTACCCGTGGACCAGCACGTCGTGGAAGAGGTCGTCGGTGACGGCCACGGCCAGGTCCCGGTCGTCGTGCTCGGCGAGGGCGGTGCGCAGGTCCCGGGTCTCCACGAGGCGGCAGGCGTCCACGACGGCCTTGCCCACGTACCCGGTCGCCGCCTCGTGGACGATGCCCTGCGCCAAGGCGAGACGCAGCCGGATGCGATCGTCAGGCGGCAGGGTCTCGTTGATCTCCGCGAGACCGGCGCCCACCTCGCGTAGCAGGATGGCTATGACACGGGCCTCGTCCACCCCGGCCGGCAGCAGGACGAGCTGCCCGTCGCCCCGGTCCTGGCGGGGCACCGCCGCCAGGGAGAGTCCCGCGCGGGCCAGGGCGCGGTCCAGCACGCGCTTCAACCCTGTTTGAACGTCCAGCTGGCGCCGGTTGTCACGGGCGCTGTAGGACTGCACGTCTACGGCCAGGCACAGGCGGCGGATGGCCGCAGGCGGGTCCGTCGTGGCGCGCCACCGGCCGTTCGTACGGGATGGCCGGGCCCGTGGGGTCGAGTCGTCGCTCACTGCCGCCTCGTCGCATCGTGGTGCCGTGACCGTGGTGCGCTCGACCTAGTTTGACGCATGAAGCTCTCGCGACGAATGAATACTCATAAATCACAAAAAAGCCAGACAGGTCCCCCGGCACCGGCCCCCGGTGGTGAGCCGGGAGCCGGTGGTGGGTGAGGTTATCTGTACACGCCGAACTCCCAGAGGGAGTAGCCGTAGGCGGTGCCGCGCTGGGTGAGGTTGAGGCGGACGTATCTGGCGGACACGTTCACGTCGATTTCGTCGAAGCCGCCGTCACCCGCGGTGGTGGAATAGGCGTTGGTCCAGGTGGCTCCGTCGTTGGAGGTCTGGATCTGGTACGCCTTGCCGTAGGCGCTCTCCCAGCCGAGCTCCACGTGTTTGATCGGGGTGACGCTCCCGAGGTCGACCTGGAGCCACTGGGGGTCGCTCCAGTCACTCGCCCACCGGGTGGTGAAGCTGCCGTCGGTCGCCTTGGAGGGCAGGAACGGCCCGCCGTCGCCGGTCGGCTGGTAGGACGAGGCGGTGGTCGTCTTGCCGAGCGCCACGTTGGTGCCGTTGACCGTCGGGGGCACGACGCGGAACGACTTCTGCTCGATGCCGACGTTGCCCTGCCCGTCGAAAGCGTAGACGTAGACCTTCCACACGCCCATCTGCTCGGGCGCGGTGACCGAGAACTGGCCGGGGGACGTCTCGGTGAACCGGACGTGCGAGAAGCCGGTGTTGCCGTTGATGTGCTTGTTGCTGACCATGAGGTTGTAGCGGATCGGGTCGCCGTTCGGGTCGCCGGCCGTCACCCCGACGGTGAACTGGCCGCCCGCCGGGACGCTGGTCTGCGAGCCGACCGTCATGGCCGTGATCTCCGGCGGCGTGTTGGCCGACGGCTGGCCGGTGTAGGCCTGCTTGAGCGCGTAGTAGCCGAGGCGGCGCCATCCGCCGGTGAAGGTGTTGAGCCACACGCCGCCGAAGTCGTTCTCCAGCCCGTAGTGGAACTCGGTGGCTCCGAGCGCGACGCCCGGGTGGCCCTTGATGGCGTTCCAGCTCGCGGTGTACCCGGCGCGCTTCTGCAGGTCGGTCGGCTCGGTGGGGACGCCGTTGACGTCGTTCGGCACCTCCCACTCACCCGCCGGGCCGCCCTCGGTGATGATGTACGGCTTGGTGTAGCCGCCGTCGATCCAGGCCTGCTTGACTCCGCCGATGGCGCCGTAGGAGTTGACCGCGAGCAGGTCGAGCGCCGGGGAGTACGTCTTGTAGTACGGCCAGGCGCCGGTCCAGGCGTCGGTCGAGGTGACCGGGTGGTTGGGGTCGGCGGCGTGGATGGCCACGGCGACCTCGTTCACGAACTTGGCGTAGCCGACGCGCCGCGCCTCGACCTCGGCCGCCGAGAGGCCGTGGTCCTGCATGGTGAGGATGACCTCGTTGCCGACGTCCCACATCAGCACGCCCTGGTACCCCTTGAGGGCGTTCACCCGGGCGACGATCTCGTTCTTCACGCTGGTCTTGTAGGCGGTGTCGTTCACGTAGTCGGCGCCCTGGTTCAGCCAGTGCCCGACGACGATCTTGATGCCCTGCTGGGCGGCCCTGTTGAGCAGGGTCGGCGTGTTGGCGTCGTCGACGCCCCAGGTGCGGATGGTGTTGACGCCCATGGACTTCAGATCCCGCATGTAGCCGTCGGCGGCGGCCTGCGGCGGGCCGTACGTGAGGCCCCTGACCTCGTACGGCGCGCCGTTGACGTTGAGCTGCCAGTTGCCCTGGGTGCCCGTCACCTTGACGACGCTCGGGCCCGCGGGGGTGGCCGGGTCGGTCATCGCGGCCGGCACGGTGCCGGTGCTCCTGGAAACCGAGACGGAGTCGACGCTGAGGACGCCGCCGGAGGTCGTGGCCGCGGTCGGGGTGGTGGAGCCGGCGACCGCGTTAGGCAGCGAGCCACCGATGGCGAGGTCGAACCGCAGGTAGAAGCCGTGCTGGACGGCGGCCTGCCAGGCGGCGACCCCCACCTGGCTCTCGCGGACGATCCACGTCTGCTTGCCGTCGAGGTAGAAGCGGATCTCCTCGTCGGTCTTGGTGCGGTCGATGATCTGGGTGTACTCGTGGTACCCGGTCTGGCAGCCGGTGCAGGAGGCAAGGCCGCTGGTGCGGCCGTTGTACTCGGCGCACACGCCGTCGGGGGCCGTGCCGCAGTGCAGGGTGTTGGAGAGCTGGTTACGGCCGTTGACGTCGGTCATGATGTCGGTCTCGCCGACGCCCGGCCAGTTGTTGTAGTTGCCGCGGTAGGCGGCGCCGGTCGCGCGGAAGCCCGGCCAGTAGCCCAAGGCGTTCGCCACGTCGGGCTGCTTGAGCGTCGCGGTGAACCTCAGCTGCTCGCCCGGCTGCGGGGAGAAGTCGGTGCGCTGCGTCTCGACGCGTCCCGACGTCCAGTTGCCCGCACCGTCCTTGATGGCCTTGATGGAGAGCTTGCCGGCGCCGTCGAGGAAGACGTTGGCGGTGGAGGCGCTCATGGTCTCGACCTCGCCGGTCCCCCAGTTCGCGGCGCCGCCGGGGTACTGGGTGCCGGTGCGCAGGAGCCAGTTCGCCGCCGAGGGCGAGGTGCCCGCGGCTCCGTTGAAGTCGTCCTTCCAGACCTCGGTCCAGTTGCCGGGAGGCACCGACGGGGTGATGGTGGGCGTCGGCGACGGGCTGGTGCCGCCGATGGTGCCGTAGACCTGGAACTCCCACAGCGAGTAGCCGTAGCCGGTGCCCCGGACCGTGCCGTACATCCGCACGTACCGGCCGGTGCCCGAGACGGCGAGCGTCTGCGTGCCGCCCGTGCCGGTCGTGGTCGAGTACACGTCGGTCCACGCGGTGCCGTCAGGCGACGTCTGGATCTTGAACGCCTTGCCGTACGCCGCCTCCCAGGTCAGCACGACCTGGGTGATCGACGCCGAGGCGCCCAAGTCGACCTGGAGCCACTGCGGGTCGCTGAATGCGCTGGCCCAGCGCGTGCCGGTGAGGTCGCCGTCGACGGCACCTGCGGGGCTCCAGGCGGCGCCCTCGGAAGAGGAGGCCGTCGCCGGCTTTCCCTGCGACAGCAAGGTGTCGACGGCCATGGCGGTGCCTGAAAGCGCCAGGCCGGACGCGACCAGCGCGACCAGAACGGCGATCAGCAGGCCCAACCGGTACCTGCCTGGGCTGCGGGATGGGTGCACGATCTCTCCTCGATACGGGGGGTGCCTGCCATGTCGGCGAACGGTAATCAGAGGGAGAGCGCTCTCCGAATGGAGAGTGCACCGGCCGATCGAGCGCTGTCAAGGCTGATTCGCAACCAGAACGAAACGTGCTGCTCATGTGCCCGAAACCCTGTCGCCCGAAGGATGGGCGTCGCGTCCTCCCCATTGACATCTCCGGCTTTGACGGTGAACCTATGGCCAGGACGGAGAGCGCTCTCCAATCCCCCGAGAGGAACCAGAGTGACCGACGAGCAGTTCGATGACGTGGTGCGCAAGATGGATCTGGAGCAGAAGGTGAGACTGCTCACCGGAGCGACCGCGTGGCGGACCCACGCGCTGCCGGACATCGGCCTGCGTTCCATCGTCACCTCTGACGGGCCGATCGGCGTTCGTGGCCAGGGCTGGGACGAGCGGAGCACCTCCCTGACCCTTCCCTCTCCCACCGGCCTCGCCGCGAGCTGGGACGAGGACCTGGTGGAGCGGCTCGGCGAGCTGCTGGGCGACGAGGCCCGCCGCAAGCGGGTCGACGTGCTGCTGGCTCCCACGATCAACCTGCACCGCTCCCCGCTCGGCGGGCGGCACTTCGAGTGCTACTCCGAGGACCCGCTGCTCACCGCGCGCGTCGGCGTCGCCTACATCCGGGGTGTGCAGTCGCGTGGGGTCGCCGCGACGGCCAAGCACTACGTGGCCAACGACTCCGAGACCGAACGGCTCACGCTGGACGCGCGCGTGGACGAGCGGACGCTGCGCGAGGTCTACCTGGCGCCGTTCGAGGCCGCCGTCGAGGCCGGGGTGTGGGTGGTCATGGCCGCCTACAACGGCGTGAACGGCGCCACCATGAGCGAGAACCCGCTGCTCGCCGAGCCGCTGAAGGGCGAGTGGGGGTTCGACGGCCTGGTGATCTCCGACTGGGGAGCGGTGCGTTCCACGGTCGCGTCGGGACGCGCCGCCCAGGACCTCGCCATGCCGGGACCGGACGGGCCGTGGGGCGACGCGCTGGTCGCGGCCGTACGGGCGGGCGAGGTGCCCGAGGAGGCCGTCGACGAGAAGGTCCGCCGCCTGCTGCGCCTGGCCTCCCGCGTGGGCGCGCTGTCCCCCGGCGACCCGCCCTCCCTGGCGGAGCTCCCCGCCCCGCAGAGCGCTGACGCGCAGGGCGGCTACTCCGCGCTCGGGGGCCCGCACCCCGGCACCCCGACGGACGCGGGCAGCAGGGCGCTGCTGCGCGAGGCCGTGGTGGCAAGCACCGTGCTGCTGCGCAACGAGCGCTCGATCCTCCCGCTGAACCCCGAGCCGCTGCGCACGGTGGCGGTGATCGGCCCCAGCGCCGCCGCGCCGCGCGTGCAGGGCGGGGGCAGCGCGGGCGTCTACCCCGTCTCCACCCTCTCGCCGCTGGACGGCATCCGTGACGCGCTCGCGGGACGGGCCGAGGTCACCCACGCGGCCGGCGTGCACCTCCCGAGCCGTCCCACCCCGCTCGACCTCGGCAACGCCCGCAACCCGCTGACCGGCGAGCCCGGCGTGCTCGTACGGCTGCTGGACGCGGAAGGGGCCGAGCTGCACGCCGAGCACCGGCTCACCGGGCGCATCCTCGAACCCGCCCTCGTCGACTCCTCGGCAACCGTCGAGATCCGCGCCCGCCTGTGCCCGCAGGCCGGCGGCGTGTGGAACCTCGCCGTTTCCGGGTGGGGCCACGTGTTCCTGTCGGCGGACGGCACGACGCTGATCGACGAAGAGGTGGTGCGCGACACCGACGATCCCGCGACGGTGCACCTCACGCCACCGTACCGGCACGCCACGCTCACCCTCACCGCGGGCCAGGACGTCGACCTGGTCGCCCGGCGCCGTCTCGACCCCGACAGCGGGCTGGCCTCGGTGCTCGCCGCCGACCCGCCGAGGCGCGGTGACGCGGAGGAGCTGGAGGCGGCGATCCAGCTGGCGAAGGCGGCCGACGTCGCCATCGTGGTCGTCGGCACGACCGAGGAGGTCGAGAGCGAGGGCTACGACCGCGAGGATCTGGCCCTGCCCGGCGACCAGGACGCCCTGGTCCGCGCCGTGGTGGCGGCCAACCCCGACACCGTGGTGGTGGTCAACGCCGGCGGCCCGGTCGCCATGCCGTGGCGCGAGGAGGTGCCCGCCGTGCTGCTGAGCTGGTTCCCCGGCCAGGAGTACGGGGACGGCCTCGCGCGGGTGCTCTTCGGCGCCGCCGAGCCCGGCGGGCGCCTGCCCACCACGTGGGCCGACAGGGCGCTCATCGGCACCACGCCCGTGGACGGCGTGCTGGAGTACGCGGAAGGCCCGCACATCGGCTACCGGGCGTGGCTGCGGGAGACGGCCGCCCCGGCGTACTGGTTCGGCCACGGCCTGGGATACACCACCTGGTCGTACGAGAGCGTCGCCGCGCCCGAGCTGGTCGAGCCCGGTGAGCCGTTCACCGCGCGGGTACGGCTGCGCAACACCGGCGAGCGGGCCGGAGGCGAGGTCGTGCAGGTCTATCTGGCGAGGCCCGAGACCGGCGTGACGCGCCCGGCCCTGTGGCTGGCCGGCTTCGCGCGCGTCGAGGCGGGGCCCGGCGAGACCGTGGAGGCCGAGGTGGAGATCACGGCACGCGCCCTGCAGCACTGGTCACCGGAGGATCAGGCCTGGACCGGTGAGCCCGGATCGTTCACCGTACTAGCGGGCCGCAGTGCCGGCGACCTAGCATTGAGCACCACCACGGCCACCGCGCGGTGAGCCGGTGACGGGGACCAATATGGCCGGCCGCGCGTGACGTGGGAGGCCAGGGTGGGAAAGCGCGTTGGAGAGCGCTCTCCCACCATGCTATAAAAGCCACATGAGCGAAGGTCGCCCGCCTGTGTCGGCATCCCCCACCCTGGAGGACGTGGCGCGCGCGGCGGGTGTCTCCCGCGCCACCGTCTCCCGCGTCATCAACGGCATCCGCAACGTCGATCCCATGATCCAGGAGACGGTCAGGCGGGCCATCGCCGACACCGGCTACGTCCCGAACCGCGCGGCCCGCTCCCTGGTCACGCGCCGCACCGGGGCGATCGCCCTGGTCGTCTCAGGGGCGGGCGAGGAGAGCGGGGAGAACCCCTTTCACAGCCAGGTCTTCGCCGACCCCTTCTTCGGCCGCGTGGCCAGCGGCGTCGTCGGCTTCCTGCGCCCCCGCGGCATCCACCCGATCCTGATGTTCGCCGAGACCGCCGAGGCCCGCGCGCAGGTCATCGCCTACCTTCGCCAGGGCAACGCCGACGGCGCCGTCCTGGTCTCCACCCAGGCCGAGGACCCGCTCCCCCGGCTGCTGGTCGACGCCGCGCTGCCCGCCGTACTGTTCGCCAGGCCCGCCGAGCCGATCCCCATCAGCTACGTGGACGTCGCCCACCGCGCGGGGGCCAAGCTCGCCGCCGACCACCTGGTGGCGCGGGGCTGCCGGCGCGTGGCGACGATCTCCGGGCCCCTGGACGTGGCGGCCAGCCAGGACCGCTTGTCGGGGTTCCGTGACGCGATGGCCGCGCACGGCTATCCCTACATCCCGTGCGTCGAGGGGAACTTCACCCTCGGCAGCGGAGAGGCCGCGATGGAGCGGCTGCTGACCGAGCATCCCGGCATCGACGGCATCTTCATCGCCAACGACCTGATGGCCCAGGGCGCGCTTCCGGTGCTGCGCCACCACGGGTGCCGCGTGCCGGACGACGTCGCCGTGGTCGGGTTCGACGACAGCAGCGCGGCGACCGCGAGCAGGCCCCCGCTCACGACGATCCGCCACCCGGTCGAGGACATGGCGGCCGAGATGGCGCGGCTGCTGATGGCCCACGTCGACGATCCCGACCTGCCGGTTACCTCGATCATCTTCGAGCCGTCTCTGGTGGTCAGGGACTCCGCCTGACTGGCACGCGCCCGCCGCCTCGGGAGGGCGCGCCGATCCGGAGCCGCGTCCGCGGGTCGGGCGCCTCGGGCGGGCGCGCGCGGACGCGGCTCGCGGCCTACTTCACCGCGCCAGCGGTGAGACCCTGTACGAGGTAGCGCTGGAGCAGCAGGAAGCCGGCCACGACCGGCACGCTGACCACCAGGGACGCCGCCATGACCTGGTTCCAGTACACGTCGTTCTCGGTGGCGTAGCCACGTAGCCCGACGGCCAGGGTGCGGGTGGAGTCATCGGTCATGACCGAGGCGAAGAGCACCTCTCCCCACGCCGTCATGAACGCGTAGATGGCGACCGCGACGATGCCGGGGATCGCGGCGGGGATGACCACGCGGAACAGCGCCCCGAGCGGCCCGTTGCCGTCCACCTTGGCCGCCTCGTCCAGCGCCACCGGGATGGAGTCGAAGTAGCCGACCAGCATCCAGATGGAGAACGGCAGCGAGAAGGTCAGGTAGGTGATGATGAGCCCGGTACGGGTGCCGTAAAGCTCCAGGCCGGTCGCGTTGCCGAGGTTCACGAAGATCATGAACAGCGGGAGCAGGAACAGGATGCCGGGGAACATCTGGGTGGACAGCACCGTGATCGTGAAGGTCTTCCTGCCGGGGAAGCGGTAGCGGCTCACCGCGTAGGCGGCGAAGATCGCCACCATCACCGACAGCCCGGAGGCGATGGACGCCACGACCACGCTGTTCACGAAGTACCGGGCCAGCGGGATGGTCTTCCAGATGTCGGCGAAGGGGCGGAAGCTGATCGTCGAGGGGATCCAGCGGAAGCCGTTCTGCACGTCCTGCAGCGGCTTGATCGCCGAGCTCGCCATCACGTAAAGCGGGATCAGCGTGAACAGGCCGAGGAATCCGAGCCCGATCCAGCGCGCCCACGGCAGCCAGCGCGGCTCATGCATTGCTCCTCCTCCGGGAGGTGATCGCCAGGTACGCCGCGGTCACCACGAGGAGGAACAGCAGCAGCAGGACGGACATCGCCGAGCCCGAGCCGAAGTTCCAGGTGATGAACGAGCTCTGGTAGATGTGCACCGAGATGAGGTCCGCCTGTTGCGGCGCCGCCTTCCCGAACAGCACATATGGAGTGTTGAAGTCGTTGAAGGTCCACAGGAACAGCACGAGGACCAGCACCTGGTTCACCGGGCGCAGCATCGGCAGCGTGATGGAGCGCAGCTGGCGCCACCATCCGGCGCCGTCGATGGCCGAGGCCTCGTACAGGTCGCGGTCGATGTTCTGGAGCCCGGCCATGAGGATCAGGAACGCGAACGGCCAGGACCGCCACACGCAGACCACGACCACCGCGGCGAAGCTGTTCGAGCCGATCAGCCAGAACGGCCGGTCACCGCCCAGGCCCAGCTGGTCGACCAGGACGTGGTTGACGAACCCGGTGTCCCGCTGGAACATGAAGCTCCACGTGATCACTCCGGCGTAGACGGGCAGCGCGTACGGCACCAGGAAGAACGTGCGCAGGAGCCCGCGACCGCGGAAGGCGCCCTGCATGAGCACCGCCCCGACCGTGCCGAACAGCCATGAGAAGCCCACCGCCAGCGCGGTGAAGGCGATGGTGATCAGGAACGAGTGGAGCAGCGACCTGCCGACGGCCGAGTCGAAGTCCACCGCGACCTGGTAGTTCGACAGCCCCACGAACGGGGCGGCCGACCAGTTCCTGATGAAGAACTGCGTGAGCCTGAGGAAGCTCATCCCGACACCGATGAGCATCGGCACCACGTGGATGAGCAGTTCCAGCAGGATCGCCGGGAGGATCATCAGATAGGGCACGCTCAGGCGGCGCAGCCGTAACGGGATCCGGCCCGCTACCCGCGATGGCAGCCCCCTTCCGGGCGGGGGCGGCCCGCCTCCGGCCGGCGGGGTTGCGCGCCGCTCGTCTTGCTGAGGCGTGGTACGGGCGACCATCTATTCCTCTCGATTCGGCAGGGCCGGTCGTTGACGGCGTGACAGGTGGATCATGAACCCTCCCGCCGGGCCGTCTCGTGAACGGCCTGGCGAGGGGCGTACGGCGGGTGCCGGGCGGGGGACGATCGGGGGAAGACCCCCGCCCGGCACGGTGTCACCGGACCGGCGAAGGTCAGCTACCGGGCTGGACCTGCTCGTTCGCCTGGGTCAGCTTGGCCTTGACGGCTTCCTCGGTGATCGGCTTGCCGCTCGCCGCGTCGGCCCACAGCTGGTTCATCGCGGTGCCGACCAGGGTCTCGAACTGGCTCTCCTCGGGCACCTGGGGCAGCGGCGCGGCGGTCTTGGCGAGGATGTCCTGGAACGTCTTGATGTCCTCGCTCTGGAACGCCGGGTCGTTGTAGGCGTCCTGGACGGTGGGCAGCGAGCCGTACGTCTTGTTCAGGATCTGCTGCTCCTCCGGGCTCGTCATGAACTTCACGAACTTCAGAGCGCCGTCCTGGTTCTTCGTGAAGTTGAACACGGCGAGGTTGATACCGGCCACCATGCCGTTGACCTGCTTGCCCCCGGAGTCCGCCGCGGGCAGCGGGATGGGCGCGAGGCCGTAGGTGTCGTTGGTCAGGTTCGCCGCCTTGATCTGCGAGGCGATGGACTGCCACATCAGCATCGCGGCCTTGCCGTTGACGAAGTCGTTCACGGCCTCGGTGCCGTTGGAGTACTCGGCGTTGCTGGGGTTGACGATCTTGTCGACCGCCATCAGGTCGAGGTACTGCTTGATCGCCGCGACGTTCTGAGGGGTGTCGAACTGCGGCTTGCCGCTGGGGTCGAACAGCTCGGCGCCGTGCTGCTGGCCGAAGATGAAGGCGTGGTGGGAGTTCTCGCTGACGCTGGCGCCCTCGACGGCCAGGCCCCACTGCTTGCCCTTGGTGAGCTTCTTGCCGTCGGCGATCAGCTCGTCCCAGGTCGCCGGCGGCTTGTCGATGCCGGCGTCCTTGAACATCTTCTTGTTGTAGTACAGCCCGTACGTCATGCCGTAGATCGGGACGGCCGTGGGGGGCTTGCCGGGCGCGCCCGTCGCCGCGAGGCTCGGGCCGAGGAAGCGCTCCTTGCCACCCAGACCGGCGAGCAGGGTGTCGTCGAAGGGCAGGAAGGCGCCGGTGGCCTGCAGCGAGGCCGACCAGGTGTTGCCGATGTTGACCACGTCCGGGCCCTTGCCCGACGTGGTGGCGGCGAGGATCCGGTTGAGCAGGTCGGCCCAGGGAACCACCTCCAGGTTCACCTTGATGCCGGTCTGCTTCTCGAACTTGTCGAGCTCGGGCTGGAGCACCTGCTTGTCGTTGTCGAGGCTGGTGCCCTGGTTGGACGCCCAATAGGTCAGCGTCTTGCCCGCGCCGCTGTCGGTGGACCCGCCTCCGGTCGCGGTGCCGCCGCTGTCGCCGCCGCCGCACGCCGCGGCCGCCGCCACCAGCGCGCCCGCGACCGCGACGTATGCGAACTTGCCTATACGCACAATGAACCCCTCACTTGATCGCGACTCCGGCCTCGTGCCGGTGGTGTCGCCATATGCCAGATCGGCCTCGCCGCCATGGGGCGGGAAGCCGCAAGGAGGCCGTCAACGGCCAAAGAGAGACCTCCTCCTTCAAGGACGCCGGGCCCCGCCACCGACGGCGGCGGGGCCCGGATGATTTGTTACGGGTAAGCGTTGACGTGGACGACCCGCGCACTCGCGTTCGCCGGTCCTCCGGTCGTGTTGATGACATGGCGGATCGTGCCGACACCGTCGAGGGAGACGCTCACCTTCCCGTCGAGCACCGCCGAGGCGGGTGTGCCCGCGTTCTCCGTGGAGGAGCTCTTCCCCTGGGAGAGCAGGCTGTCCACGGCCATGGCGGGACCGGTCACCGCCAGGCCAGACGCGATCAACACCACCAGGAAGGCGATGAGCAGACCTACGAGATGCAGGCCCGGACTGCGAGCAGGATGCACAGCCTCTCCTTGATGCAGGGGGGGTACCCGTCGCTCGAGGGTGACGACACGGGGGAGGGAGAGCGCTCTCCAGACAGAGATTGTCCGCTGCATCACCACTTGTCAACACATCCTTGCTGACGATTTGGAAACCCCCTGCTCACTCCCCAGAAACACGGCGGGCCTCACGGAGTCACTTGTCTGACCTCGACAGGGTCGTGAGACGGGCTTCGATCACACTGTGGACACCTTAGTGATCTTCAAGAGCCTTACCGCTCGTCAGAAGCCTGGTGAACCCACGGGTCAGAGGCCTGTCAGGGGCCCGCGACCGCCATCCGAGCCGCGTCCGGGCACCGCCCGGAGGCGGACGGGCACTTGTTGACAGCGACGAAACACGGGCGTGACCCCTCTGTCGGAGAGCGCTCTCCCCTTCCCGTCCACGCCGGAGGCGAGGCTCCTGGCCCACGGACCAGATCGCCCTATGACGCTGCCAGGCCAGGCCCTTGTGTTCCCGTGCCGGGCCGGAAGACACTGGGCGTGGGCCAGGTCCCAGCTTGGGAGGTCGACATGCCGCTGACGGTCCGCCGTGAGACCCACCGCGAGTTCACCGTCATCACCATCATCGGCGAGGTGGACAAGAACGGAGTTCCCGATCTGGTCGAGAGCATCGACGAGGCCCTCCGCGCCACCCGCCCCAGGCTGCTGTTCGACCTGGCCGGCATGGAGTTCATCGACTCGGCCGGCCTGCGGCTCCTGTTGGGGGCCTGCGAGAGGGCCACGCGGTGCGGGGGCACCTGCGCGCTGTGCTGCCTGTGCCCCACCCCCAGGAAGATCATGGACGTGACGGGCATCGGCGACGCTTTCGACATTTATCCGACCATGGCCGCCGCCCTGGCCGGCGGCCCCTTGGAAAGCCCCGCCTCCCGCGAGCTCCCCTGACCGCCCACCCGCGAGGGTGCCGGACCCATGCGGATCTCGGCCATGGCGTTGAAGACGTCCATGGAACCATCGGCCTGCGTTCCTTCGCTGGCTTCGCGGGCTTGTGCGGCGTAGGCGTCCCGCTCCGCGCGGATGGCGTCGTGGTATTCGCGCTGCCGCTCGCTGGTGACCTCGGCGGCCGCGGCGTGGTCAACGACACCCTCCTCCGCCAGCCGGTTCCAGGCATCCAAGAACGCCAGGACCCTCTTGGCGCTGGTGCCGGCCCGGCGGGCGAACTCCCGGGCACTGACGCGGACATAGGTAGGGGGCTACTCATGCCCCTCGCGCTCACCGGCCCTAGCTTCGGGAGTGACCCGGCGCGGGCACCTCCGCCGGCCACCGGCGCGCGCCCCCGACGCCGGCGGGTTCCCGGGGCGGCTTGGAGGAGAGCGCCGTCATGGCCGACCAGTTCGTGGTGAGCGGGAGGATCGGTGACCGCTGGCGGGCGACGGGCGCGGAAAGAGGGCCTCTCGGGCGCGCGACCGGCCCGGAGACGGACGCGGAGGGGCGCGGGCGGCGCCAGACCTTCGAGCACGGTGAGATCTGCTGGTCCGAGCACCAGAAGGCCGTCGTCATGGCGTACCGGTTGTGGAAGGACGCGGTCTTCGACTGGGTGATCGCCGAGCAGTACACCTACGACTACTTCCGGATGGACGTCGCCTTCGACGGGCGGGGCCAGGGTCAGGCGAACTTCGCGATCCACGGGCGGCCGGATCGCGGGAGGCGCCGGATCCGGCTGCAGGGCTACGGGGAGTACGCCTTCACCGTCAAGGGCTGCGACGACTCCGGGCCGGAGGAGAGCATCCAAGGATGGACGGTCCCGGTACGGATCCGGCTCGCCCCGGAGTCGTCCGCCGGCGAGCCCTTCCCCGTCCAAGGGGTGATCGCGGAGCGCTGGAGCGAACTGGGCGCCGGGGCCGGAGCCCTCGGCCATCCTCTCGCCGAGGAGGAGGTGGGCGGGGGCGACTACCACATCCAGCGCTTCGAGCGCGGCACCGTCGCGGCGTACCCGGAGTTCGGGCCGCACATGACGGTGCTGGCCTACCAGCAGGGCCGGACCCTCGTGATCAACTGGGGGTTCATCGAAGGCGCCATCTCTGAGGAGTCCATCGTCGAGGTGTTCCACTTCGACGGGGGCGGCTCCGAGCCGGTGTACACCGAGCGGGTGCCCCTGTCGGCCTTCGCGACGCTGGAGTGTGCCCGGCAGAGCGCCAGCTCGGGCCAGATCCGCTACACGCCGGGGCTGGCCGGCTCGTACATGGTGCGCGTCACCGACTTCGTCGGCCGCAAGTTCGGTGTCCACGTCAACGTCATCCTGCGGGACCTCCACCTGGAGCCGCTCGAGAGGGGCGGGACGCCCGGGCGGGCCTTCGCGACGCACAAGGCCCGCGTCGACGCGCTGGTGAACTACACGGCCACCTCGCGCACGCTGGTCCCGGGCGACACCAAGGCCGGAGAGGACCTCGCCACGGCCCTGATCGCCCGCTGCCACGCCCTGAGCCTGGACGCCGGCCACCGCACCCCTGGGGAACTGCCCAGCTACGTCCTCGTGAACGAGGTGCTGAAAGACCTGACGCCTGGACAGGTGGGCACCGACGCCACGGAGTTCGCCGGAGTGTGGGTCTGCAAGACGAAGGGCGAGTACGACACCTTCCTGAAGGGTCTCATCACCATCGTCCATCGGTACGGCGACCTGCTCACGCCCGAGGTGGACGACCACGTGACGCACGAGCTTCTCACGCTCAGCGGGGGCCATGACGTGGGCATCGAGACCAAGGAGGTGTGCTGCGACTTCGAGTCGCTGCTGCCTCCCCCGCTCAGCCTCCTCGAATGCCTCGACCCGCCCGAGTCGGAGAACCACATCCTCCTGATCGAGTCGAGCCGGTACCTCACCAACCAGTTCCTGTTCTCGCGGACGCAGGACCCGAGGTACGACAACCAGGCGAACGGGCTGGCGAACTGGCTGCTCGGCTACCTGCACACCATCGCCAAGCACGACTTCCACGAGTACAACGCCCGGCCCTACCAGCGCTACTCACTGAACGCGCTGATCAACCTGTTCGAGTTCTCCTCCGACCCCCGGGTGCGGACGGCGGCGCGGATCGTGCTCGACTACACGACGGTGAAGTTCGCCGTGTCCAGCAACAGGCTCCGCCGGGTGGGACCGTTCAGGAGACTTGTGTCGGACGTCAACGGTCCCGGTGCCCCGCGGAACGACCTCGTGCTCTCCGCCGACCCGCAGTTCGGTTTCTTCCTCGCCTACACCGGCCCGGTCAACCCGGACGGGACCGGAGGCGAGTGGATCCAGTTCCAGTGGTCCACCGAAGGGCTGATCGCCGGCCTGTCGTCCTACCGCCCGCCCGCCGCGGCGTACGTGCACGCCCTTACCAAGACCGAGGCCGTGCAGCACTGGCTCTACCACGGAGAACGACCGGCGGTCCGCGGCTTCGGCGGCACGCCGCTGCTCGCGTCACCGGAACCGCCCGCCGGTGGCATCGAGATCTACTACAGCTCCCCCTCGTTCCTGCTGACGGCCGGCGGCATGTTCGTCAACAGCGGCTACGGACACGACGAGCTGATGTCGTTCAAGAACGTCGGCGCCGTGCAGTCGACCACGCTGCTGCCCACCCGCGCCGACGTGCGGTTCGAGGACGTGATCCGGCTGGACGTCTACCCCGACAACCGGGGGGCCACCAACTACGGCGTGCATCGCGGCTTCGCGTGCGGCGCCAATCTGCGCGGGCTGGACAAGTGGTGCGATCTCACCCACACACCCAAGGACGGCCCCTGGGTGATCCTGAACCTCGACCAGGACCTGCCGGGCTACGGACGGCTGGGTTTCTGGGTGGCCGCGTACCGGGCGCCGGTCGCGAATCCCGGTTCACTGGTCACCGTTCCCGAGAACGTCGGGTTCTTCTATGCGATGGAAGCCTCGCCGATGGGCTTCGACGAGTTCGCGAAGCGGACCAGGGAGCGCAATTCCACGCTGCCGGCCGGCCTCGCCGTCGGCGACCACTACGTGTTCAACTCGGCCGACGACCACAGCTTCACGTACCGCCTCTGGCCCGCGGGGGTGGCGTACCTGCCGATCGTGCACCACATGGACGGGCAGCCCGTCGTGGAGGACTTCCGCGGCCTGCCGCTGGTCGACGGCCCGTACCTGAAGGCGCCGCACGGCCATGACGGGTACCTCGAGATCCGCACCACGGGGTGCGACGCCCCGCTGGTGCTGGATTTCCGCGACCCGCTGAACCCCGTGCGCCACGACAACGACGTCCAGTGCCCGCGGCCGCTGCTGGACCGCGCTCAGGCGCTCTACGAGCTCGCCTGGGACCTATGGAACGCGAACCGACACGAGGATGGACTGAAGACCATGCGAGAGAGAGTGAAGATCTTGGACGAGCTGGCCGCCTCGGACCCGGGTGGCTACAAGGCCATGCTGGCCCAGGTGCTGGTCGAGGAGACGATGTTCCGCACGCCGGACCTGCCCGGCGCCCAGCGGGCCGGTGAGCGGGCCGTCGCCATCTACCAGGAGCTCGCCGGGGTCCCCGCCGTGCCCGGCTATCCCGACCTTTCCGGCCTGACCCCGAACGCCTACTGGCCCCAGCTCGCCGGCGCCTTCTACTTCCTCGCCTACGCGTACTGGGATGACGGCAAGCAGACCGAAGGACTCCGCTGCATGCGCAACCGCGTCCGCCTGTACGAGCGACTCGCCGCGGACGGCGGGGCCGGGTCCGCGGACGACCTGGAGGCGGCTCGCAAGACCCTGCCCCCCTTCGGCGGCTGACCCGCCCGGCGCGTCAGGACGGTGCGCCTCCCCGGCCAGGCCATGGGCGCGTCATCGTGCCGCCCTCCTCGCCCGGCATGAACGCCTGGACGGGCCGGCTACGGTGGCGCGTCCCCCCGCTCGGCCTCCTGGGCGCACACCTCGTCGACGTCGGCGAGCCGCCGCATGCCGTGCACGCTGCGGGCCGTGCGCGGGTTGCCCGCCAGGCGCTCCTCGTTGCGGGCGACGAACCACCAGTAGCCCGAGGTGAACGGGCAGGCGTCCTCGCCGGTCCGCCGGGTGGGACGGTACCGGCAGCCCCCGCAGAAGTCGCTCATCCGATTGATGTACGCGCCGCCCGCGGCGTAGGGCTTGGTGGCGAGCATGCCGCCGTCGGCGTGCTGGGACATGCCCACGACGTTGGGCACCATCACCCAGTCGTACCCGTCGACGAAGCTGCGGTGGAACCAGTCGGTGAGCCGCGCCGGGTCGAACCCGCGCTGCAGCGCGTAGTTGCCGAGCACCATCAGCCGCACGATGTGGTGGGTGAACCCCGTGTCGCGCACCTGGCGCAGCGCCCACGACAGGCAGCGCGCCTCCACGGCGTCGGCGTCCAGATCGGCGAACCACCCGGGCAGGGGCGTGCGCGCCGACAGCCGGTTCAGTTCCCGGTACCCCTCGCCGAAGTGCCAGTACAGGTGCCAGATGTAGTCACGCCAGCCGATGAGCTGCCGCACGTACCCCTCGACGCTGCCGAGGGGAGCCCGCCCGCACCGGTAGGCGTCCTCGGCGGCGCGCACGCACTCCATGGGATCGAGCAGGCCGAGGTTGACGGCCGGGGAGAGCATGCTGTGGGCCATGACGGGGTCGGCCGACAGGATGGCGTCCTGGTACGGCCCGAACACCGGCAGCCGGTGGGCGACGAAGTGCCGCAGTGCCCGCAGCGCCTCCGCCCTGGTGGCGGGGAAGGTCCTCGGCCCGTCACGCCCCACGAAGGCGACCTCCCCCTCGCGTTCCCAGCGGTCGAGGTCGTGGCGCACCTCCTCGTCGATCTCATCCTCCTCGGCCCGCCACGGCCCGAGGACCTTCATCCCATCCGATGGCGGCGGGAGGCGGTTGTCGGCGTCGAAGTTCCACCGCCCTCCGGCCGGCCCGTCACCCTCCATGAGCACGTCGAGGCGGCGCCGGGCGTCGCGGTAGAAGTCCTCCATCAGCAGCCTGCGCCCATCGCCCCTGCCGTCCGCCCAGGCCTTGAACTCCCCGGCGGTGCTGGTGAAACCACGCGCGGGGAGCACGGTCACCTCGTCGCGGCGCCGTACGAACGCGTCGGCCGCGTAGCTGGTGGGATGGCAGACGGTGAGCGGCCCGCCCACCCGGTCGAGCGCCTCGCCGTAGGTCCCGGTCCTGAGGAACGTCGCCCGCTCGCCAAGCTCGGCCGCGCGATGGCGGAGCGCCGACAGCACCAGGTGGGCCTTTTGACGGTGGAAACGCCGTCGCCGCAGCACCGACCGGGCCTCGACCAGCAGCACCGGCTGCTCGGCGGAGTCGAGGAAGTGGTCGCCGAGCTGGTCGGCGAAGAGCCATCGCCTGCCGTGATCCCCCATGCCCCCATCTTCGTACAGTCGTTTCCGCAGGTCACTTGGGGTAGAGAGCTCAGTGCACCGGCTCGGGGACGGTGGGCTGGTCGAACTGGGTGTGGTAGAGCTCCTCGTACCGGCCTCCGGCGGCGAGCAGGGCGGCGTGCGTGCCGCGCTCCACCACCCGGCCGTCCTCGATCACCAGGATCAGGTCGGCGGCCCTGATGGTGGAGAGCCGGTGCGCGATGACCACGGCGGTCCGCCCGGCCAGCGCCTCCCCCAGCGCCTCCTGCACCGCCGCCTCCGACGTGGAGTCGAGATGGGCCGTGGCCTCGTCCAGGATCACCACGCGCGGGCGGGCCAGCAGCAGCCGCGCGATCGTCAGCCGCTGGCGCTCGCCGCCGGAGAGCCGGTAGCCGCGCTCCCCGACGATGGTGTCCAGCCCGTCCGGCAGCGACGCGATCAGGTCCTCCAGCCGTGCCCTGCGGAGCACGTCCCACAGTTCCTCCTCCGACGCCTCGGGCCGGGCGAGCAGGAGGTTCGAGCGGACGGACTCGTGGAACAGGTGCCCATCCTGCGTGACCATGCCGAGCGTCTCGCGGATCGACTCGGCGGACAGGTCCCTGACGTCGACGTCCGACAGCCGCACAGCGCCGGCGTCGACGTCGTAGAGCCGCGCCGTGAGCTGCGCGATCGTCGACTTGCCCGCACCGGACGAGCCGACCAGGGCCACCATCTGGCCCGGCTCGGCGCGGAACGACACCCGGTGCAGCACCTCGGCCCCTTCCCTGGTGTCCAGGGTGGCCACCTCTTCGAGGGAGGCCAGCGACACCTTGTCGGCCGCCGGGTAGCCGAAGACCACGTCGTCGAACTCCACCGAAACCGGCCCCTCAGGGACGCGGCGGGCGTCCGGCCTGTCCGCGATCAGCGGCTTGAGGTCCAGCACCTCGAAGACGCGTTCGAAGCTCACCAGCGCGCTCATGACCTCGACCCGCGCGCTGGCGAGGGCTGTCAGCGGCGCGTACAGCCGGGTGAGCAGCAGCGCGAGCGCTACGACGGCGCCCGCCCCCAGCTGGCCGCGCAGGGAGTAGAAGCCGCCGAGACCGTAGACGATCGCCAGCGCCAGCGCGGAGACCAGAGTCAGCGCCGTGACGAACACCGACTGCACCATCGCCGTGCGGACCCCGATGTCGCGCACCCGCCGCGCCCTGGCCGCGAACTCCGACGACTCCTTCGCGGGCCTGCCGAAGAGCTTGATCAGCGTGGCGCCCGGCGCGGAGAAGCGCTCGGTCATCTGGGTGCTCATGAGGGCGTTGTGGTTGGCCGCCTCCCGCTCCAGCCGCGCCAGGCGCGAGCCCATCCGGCGTGCGGGCAGCACGAACACCGGCAGCAGCACCAGTGCGATCAGGGTCACCTGCCAGGAGATGCCGATCATCACGACCAGCGTGAGCGCGAGCGTCACGACGTTGCTCACCACTCCGGACAGGGTGTTGGTGAACGCCCGCTGCGCGCCGATGACGTCGTTGTTCAGGCGGCTGACCAGCGCTCCGGTCCTGGTCCGCGTGAAGAAGGCGATGGGCATGCGCTGCACGTGGTCGAACACCGCCGTGCGCAGGTCGAGGATCAGCCCTTCACCGATGCTCGCCGACAACCAGCGCGTGACCAGCCCCAGCCCCGCGTCCAGGAGCGCGATGCCCGCGATGAGCACGGCGAGGCCGACGACGGTCTCCAGGGCCGAGCGGTGCACGATCGCGTCGACGACGCGGCCCGCGAGGACCGGCGTCGCCACCGCCAGCACCGCCGACACCACGCTGAGCACCAGGAACCACGCCAGCATCCGGCGGTGTGACCGCGCGAAGCCGCCGATGCGCCGCAACGTGGCCATGGACAACGGCCGCCGATCGTCCCGCGCGTTCATCGCGCTGTACAACGAATGCCACGCGGTCACTTCCATGTCCATGACGTACCACCAGATCCCGGGTCGGCTTCGATAGAGATCACCGGGCGGTCGCCGGTGACACATGCCCCGACCTTAGGAGCTCAACTTAAGTTGATGTCAAGCTTCGGGCCCTGCCGGCGGGACGGCTCCTTCTGAGCCGCGCGACCGAATGCCCCGCCACCTGGATCCGCCGCCCCCAGTAGGGGATGCCCCTCCCGCTGACCCGGGCACCCAGGGCCACCCAGGCGCAGACCCCTCTCTCAAGGACCCAGCCTGGAGCGAGCAGGGCGCTGGTGAACGGGTAGACGCGGCTGCCCCCACCCCGGCGCCTGCCGATCTCGGCGAGCACGACCGCCAGGACCGCGCACGCGAGGACCGCGCGGTGGCGCCTCCGCAGGAGCGCGGCCGTCACGGCGGGCAGGACCAGCAGGAAGAACGCCATGCGGGCAGGCTGCGCCAGGTCGTCGTACGCCTGCCAGACGCGCTGCGCGCGGAACCGGTCGAGGCCGGGCGGCACGCGCGGGACGAAGAGGTCGCGGGGACGGCACTCACGCCCGCCGTGCGCCCGCACCGTGCGGATGAGTTCGAGGTTCTCGAACAGCACGTCGCCGTCGTACCCGCCCATCGCCAGGAAGATCGACCGGCGCACGCCGAACGTCCCGGGGTAGTCGGCGCCGAAGGCCCGGTTGAGCAGGGTACGGGCGGTGTCCCAGCGGGCGTGCCAGGGCAGCGGGCGGTAGTAGTTCTGCGGGCGCACGAGGTCGGCCCCGGCCAGCAGGGCGTCCATGCGAGCGAGCGTCTCCTCGTCGTAGCGGACGTCGTCGTCGGCGATGACCACGTGCTCCGCCCGTGCCCGGCGCAGGCCCGTGGTGACGCCCGTGACCTTGCCGTTGACGAAGTCGAGGTCGCCGTCGGGCCGTACGTGGTCGGCGAAGTCCCCCCATGCGCGCGCGTGCCGCTCGAAGAGCTCCGGGGCCGAACCGTCGACGACCACGACCCGGACGTGCGCGCTCAGCCGGCGCAGGTAGGCGGTCATCTCCTCCAGGTTGCCGTCGCCCCGCCACCTGAGGGGCAGCACGTAGTCGAGGTCGATCATCCGGGTTCCGCCGCCAGGCCGCCGCCCCGGAGTGACGTGGCTCCGTTCTCCCAAGATTTCATGACATGTTCGGCGAAGAGCCGGTCGAGCGCCAGGCAGCACGCGGCCCCGTACAGGATGTCCCCGGCCATGGACGGATGCGCGGCGGCGAACGTCCCGCACATGTCGTACCCCGCGATCTGCTCGTGGACGGCGTCGGCCTGCACGTGCTCGTCGTAGAAGCGGGCGGCGGTCGCGTCTCCCCCGATCCGCCGCAGGCCGCGACCGTACTTGGCGTTGGGAAGCGAGGAGGTCATCTCCAGCGCCGCCAGGTGGCCGAGCAGGGCGCCCCGGAGCCGGCGGTGCAGCCCGAAGAGCGACATGACGTTGTTGACGGCCAGGGTGATCGCCGGAACCCGGTCGAGGTACGCGCCGTAGGAGTCGGACAGGCCGAGACCGCGCATCGTGGCGCGGTACAGCTCGGCGTGCATCCGCTCGGTGCGCCCGCCGCCGTACTCGTCGGCCTGGATCTCCACCAGCGCCGCCTTGGCGTGACCGCGCAGCCGGGGGATCCCCCAGGTGTGCGGGTCGGCCTCCTTGAGGTGGTAGATCGACCGGTGGACCACGAACTCGCGGAAGTGCGCCCGGCCCGCCTCGTGGTTGAGGTAGTCCGCGAGCGGGGGGCCGTCGTCGGCCGCCGCCGCCAGCCTCCCTAGCACCCTCGGCAGCTCCGCCGCCGGCACCGGCGGCGGGCGGCGGACCACCTCGGACAGTCCTCGCTCGAACCGCCGCTCCAGCGTCTCGCGCAGGCTCAGCAGCGAGGGGTGCCACTCCCACCGGTCGTCCACCTCGTCGAAGCCCTGGTAGTGCAGCTCGTAGCAGGCGAAGAGGGCGATCTGGAGATCCTCGTCCCGCGGGACCGGATCGGCGGAGGGCTCGACCGGCTCGCCGAGGTCGTGCGGCGGCCGTACGAGCCGCTCGAACAGGAAGGCGCTGACCGGGCCCCGAGGCTCCGGCAGCGCCGTGACGGTCTTCCCTGCCTCTTCCAGGTTCATGATGTCCACGGTTTCCAAGCGACTCTCACTCCGGGGTGCCGGCGTCGCGCAGCGCCCGCCGCTGCACGGCGAGCAGCCAGGTCATGGACGGCGCGATCAGCGCCACTCCGATGGCGGTCACGACAAGGGTGGCCGTCAGCACCGCCGGCTCGGCGGCGGCCTGGCGGTAGGTCAGCGACGGCGGGAGCATGACGGGATACTGCGCCAGCGCCCATCCCCACAGGATGGTGATGACGCCCAGCATCGCGGTGGCCCGGACCAGCGGGTAGACGCGCCGCCACAGCAGGATCAGGGAGCCGACGCCGAAGACGGCCCCGGCCACGACCAGGGGAAGCGCCCGGTGGGTGAGCCCGGTGAACAACTGCGGGGCGTCCAAGCGCAGCACGGCGATGCCGCCGAGCGCGACGGCCCCGATGAGCACGGCCGCGATCAGCGCCCGCGCCCGGAACCACTCCGCCAGCTCCGGACGTCCGGCCTCCACCGCGTCGTCGCAGAGGTAGGACCCTGCGAGGTAGACGCAGACCATGATGGCCAGCACGCCGCCCAGCAGCGAGGTGGGATTGAGCCAGCTGGTGAAGATGTTCCCCCTGGCCAGCCCCGGCGGCACCCGTCCCGAGGCGATCCCCCCCGCGACCGTCCCCAGGAAGAAGGGGGTGAGGATCGAGGAGATGGCGAAGGCCCCGCCGAACAGGCGCTGCTGCCAGAGCTCCCTGGCCGCCTTGCGGAAGGCGAAGGCGGTGCCCCTGGCGATGATCCCGAGCGCCGCCAGCGTCAGGGGGATGTACAGCGTCGACATCACTGAGGCGAACACCCCTGAGAAGGCCGTCCACAGCAGCACGATCACGAAGATCAGCCACACGTGGTTGGCCTCCCAGACCGGCCCGATCGTCTGCTCGATGAGCTTGCGCCGCGCCATGCCCGTACGGCTGCGCCCGGCGAGCAGGTCCCAGGCTCCGCCGCCGAAGTCCGCCCCGGCCAGCAGGGCGTACAGGGTGATCCCCACCCACATCACGACCAGCACGATCTGCGCGGTGTCCATCAGGACGTCTCCGGCTCGTGGATACGTTCCCGCTCCTGGGGGGCGACCGGTCTCTCGCTCCACCTGATGAGCCGCATGACGTAGAGGGTGACGACGGTGAGCACCGCGTAGACGAGCGTGACGACCACGAAGCCGACCCACAGGCCGGGAGCGGGGTTCACCGCGTCGGACGTGCGCAGATGGCCGTACACCGTCCACGGCTGGCGGCCCACCTCGGTGACGGTCCACCCCGCCTCGACCGCGATCACCGCGAACACCCCCGACAGGGCGGCCGCCCGCAGGAACCACCGCGAGCGGGGCAACTCCTTCCGCCGCCACCAGTTGTAGGCCAGCCAGGCGGACAGCAGGAGGAGAAGGAAGCCCATCCCCACCATCGTGTCGAACGCCAGATGGACGATCATGACGGGCGGGCGGACGGCCCTCGGCACCGCGTCGAGGCCCTGGATGACGGTGTCGGTGCTGTGCCCCACCAGGAGCGACAGGCCGTAGGGGATCTCGATGGAGTAGCGCAGCCGGTCGCCGATGACGATCCCGCCGATGCTCAGCGGGGCGCCCGCCTGCGTGCGGAAGAGCGCCTCGGCGGCGGCGAGCTTGGTGGGCTGCAGCTCGGCGATGCGCTTCCCCGCGAAGTCGCCCACGAGGATCTGGATCGGGGTGAACACCGCCGCCAGCGTGAAGGGCACCAGGAACCCCAGCAGGTGGTAGCGGTCGCGGTGGCCCCGGAGCATGCCCGCGGCGTAGACGCCCGCGACCAGGAATCCCGCCACCATGAAGGCCGCCACGATCATGTGGAGGGTCTCGTGCAGCACGGCCGGGTTGAACATCGCGCGCCAGGGGCTCACCTGTCTCACCACACCGTCCGTACGGGTGAACCCGCGGGGCGCGTTCATCCACGCGTTCGCGCACACCACCAGGAACGCCGAGGCGGTGCCGGCCACCAGCACCGGGATCCCGCTGAGCAGGTGCACCTTGGGCGGGACGCGGCCCCACGCGTACAGGTAGATGCCGAGGAAGATGGCCTCGATGAAGAAGGCGATGCCCTCGGTCGCGAACGGCAGCCCGATCACCTGGCCGTAGGTGCCCATCATCCCCGGCCACAGCAGGCCCATCTCGAAGCTGAGGATCGTGCCGGACACCGCGCCCGCGGCGAAAAGCACCCCGATGGCCTTGGCCCACTGGCGGGCGAGCCGGGTGTAGTCGGCGTCGCCGGTGCGTATGCCGCGCCATTGGATGATCAGCATCAGCGCGGGCATGCCGACGCCCAGGCAGGCGAGCACGATGTGCCAGCCGAGCGACAGCGCCATCTGCAGGCGCGCCGCGATGAGGTCCGCCGGGGTAGCCGGGCCGACCGCCGAGAGGGCCAACCGCCACGTCGCCATCCGTGTCCTCCCGCTGCGCCCGTGGCGCGCCGATCGGGGCACGCGTGAACTGTTTCTGCAGGTTAAGCGGTCGGTGTTCGGGAGAACGGCTTCTTGGGCGGCGCGTCGCGCGCGGTCCTCGGCCTTTGCCGGAAGCCGGTTGCGGATTTAACTCCGCCCGACTACTAGAGACCGTCGTCACAGGCTCGGCGTCCGCATCCAGCGGCCGAGGCCACGGCACAAACGCGTCGCCCCGCGAGTGGCACCTCGCGGGGCGACGCTATTGCGCGCTTGTCCAGATTTATCCCGATTTATCCGATAGATGGGGCAAGTGTCAGCCGCAGCGCCTGCCGCCGTTGATGCAGTCCACGGCCTGCTTCATCAGCGCTTCGGACATCACGTTGATGAAGTCACCGTGGTCGGTGACCGGCTTGTGGAGCTGCTCGGGGAAGCTGTCGAGCGCGAACCCCGGGCCGGGCGGCACGTTGTAGGTGATGCGCTGCTCCAGGGCCGGGATGGCCTGGAACCCGCTGGGACACGATCCGTCGGCCCCGGTGAAGGCGACGTGGGTGCGGTGGTTGGCGCTGTCGGTGTTCTTACCGTCCCAGCAGCTCTGGAACTGCAGGAGGCGCACCACCTGGCTGCCGCGCGGGCAGATCGGGTACTTGTCCTTGAGCTGGCGGTTCTCGAATCCCGTGCACGTCCACCGGGCGTTGGCGTTCGTCGGGCCGTTCGTGAACGACTTGGCGTCGCCGGTGATGATGCGCAGGAAGACCGGCATCCCGACCACCTTGCTGGTGGGGTTGCCGCTCAGCGTCAGCGTGACGCTCGCGGGGCGCACGATCTGGCCGACGTTGCCGTCGAGGCCGCCGCCGGGCTTGTCGGCGTCGTTCCCCTTGCCCCTCTGCAGGCGCAGGACCGGCCAGTAGTGGGTGGACTTGTCGCCGTTGGAGCAGGTGGTGCCTGCCGCCTGGAGGCTGTCGTTGGTCGAGAAGCCGCTGGTGTCCTTGTTGCCCACGTAGTCGTGGACGTGGTGGGCGCCGTTGGTGACTCCCGGCGCGACGATCACGTTGTCCGAGTTGTGATGACCGTCCTCGTTGCGCCCGCATCGGGAGACGAAGGTGCCCCTCGACGCGCCCTGCTGGTTGCGGGGCTTGTTGGCGTTGGGCTGGACGGTGCGGATGTCGACGAAGTCGTCGGGCGAGGGGCCGGTCGCGCCGCCGGTCGCCGTGGCGCTGGGCGAGGCCGAGGGAGAGGCCGAACCCGAGCCGGTCGGGCTCGCGGTGGGGTCGGCCGTGGGGTTCGCGGTGTCGCTGGGCGACGGCGAGGCGGAGGGGTCGCCGGTCGCGGTGGCCGTGGGGTTCGGAGACGGAGACTGCCCGCCCGCGCCGTTCTGCACCGTGCACGACGTCAGGTTCCGCAGGTCGGCCCGGATGCCGGCGCGCCGGAGGGCGGTCCCGATGCGGTTGATCGTGAACGAGCGCTGGAACCGCAGCGGGTTGAGCACCGCGTTGCGGATCAGGTTGTTGCTCGCGCGGGAGCCGATCCTGGCCAGCCGCTGGTTCGCCAGGGCGATCTGCCGGTCGATCGTCGCCAGGTTCCGGTTCACCTCGTTCTCGGCGGCGGCGGGGACGTCGGTCAGCCTCTCGGCGACCGACGGGCAGCTCACCGTACGAACGTTGCCCGCGCCGGTCCTCGCCAGGGCGCTGGGCGACTCCGAGGCGGCGGGGTCCCCGGAGGCGGCGGGATCGTCGGTCGCGCTGGGCGTCTCAGACGGGCCGGCCTCGCCAGAAGGGCTCGACGCCTCGGAAGGCGCGGCCGCGGGGGTCTCCCCGTTCTGTCCTTCTTCGGGCGCGCCGGTGCTCACAGTGCTCACAAGGCTGTAGCCGGCGCTGACGGTGAGGGCCGACAGCGACCCGTCCGCACTGATCGCCTGCCCAGCCGGAGCCAGGCTCGCCACGACGAGACCGACCCCCGCCCCACCCAGGGCAAGGACACTCAGGACGGGCCTGAACCGCCGTCTCTGCTGCATTCGGATCATTCGAACTCCTCCCGGAGTACGTGCTCATGGCGGCATTGGTTGGTGCCCCATCGTCACGAGGTACGCGGCACGGACCGAAAGGGTTCGACCATCCTGGAAAACTTTTGTTCACACCTGACCCATGCGTAACACGGTGAACCGAACCCGCGCGTCCTGCGTACCCGCTGACGGTGACTTCTGCAGGCACACTGGATCGGAGATCTGCCATGGGACGCCCAAGCCTCACGCGCGCGACCGCCCTTCTCGGGTCCGCCCTCGCCCTCGCGCTCGTCACGGGCTGCGGTGGCGGCGAGACCTCGGACAATCCCTCCCTCGCGGCGGGCGGCGCCCCCGCGGCCAACCCGGGGCCGCCGGCCACCCTCAAGCAGCTCGCCACCAAGACGGGATGCGCCAAACCCCAGGTCCAGACCGACGCGGAGGAGCTACGCCAGGGCGTGTGCAAGACCGGCAAGGGCCAGTACACCGTCACGACGTTCTCCACCGACAAGGGCAAGGCCGAGTGGCTGGAGGAGGCCAAGAAGTGGGGCGGTAACTACCTCGTCGGCACGCGATGGGTCATCGCGGGCAACGACCCGGGGGTGCTGCAGTCCTTCAGCGAGAAGGTCGGCGGCAACATCGAGACGACCGCGCCATGACGGGCCGGGCCAGGCGTACGGCCGCGCTGCTCGGCGCCGCCCTGGCCCTCGCGGCCATCGGCGGGTGCGGCACCGCGCGAGGCGCCACCGGCGGCCCCGCCACCGTCGAGGAGATCGCGGCAAGGACCGGCTGCGCGAAGCCTCAGATGCAGGTCGAGGCGGACGAGCTGCGGCAGGGCGTGTGCAGGACCTCGAAGGGCCAGTACTCCGTCACGACTTTCGCGACGGAGAAGGGCAAGCAGGAGTGGCTGGACGACGCGCTGAGCTACGGCGGCGCGTACCTCATCGGCACGCGCTGGATCGTCCTCGGCAACACCCGGGAGATGCTGGAGTCCTTCCGCGCGACGCTCGGCGGCAGCGTCAAGATGGGCGGGCACCTGATGCCGTCCGGCGAGCCGATGCCGCAGGGCCACACCATGCCGCCCGGAGAGCACACGATGCCCATGCCGTGACGCGCGAGGCCGCACCGCCGGCAACGGCACGGCCCCGCGTGGGACGGCGGAGTGCGCAGGAGTGTCAGGAGATGGACAGGGCTCCGGACGGGCACACCTGCACGGCGCGGCGGACGCCCGCCTCCTTCGCGGCGGACGGCTCCTCGTCCATCACGAGCACGGTGCCGTCCTCCTCGCTCTGGTCGAACACCTCCGGAGCCGTGAGCACGCACATCCCGGCTCCGATGCAGACATCGGTATCCGCTTTGATCCGCATCAGTTGGGAAACCTCCTACCAGGCGACCGGCAACCGGTGAACGCCGTAGATTGCCATGTCGGAACGCATCGAGACCTCCTCGCTCGGTATGGCGAGGCGCAGGTCCGGGAAGCGCCGCAGCAGGGCCGGGTATCCGATGCGCATCTCGATGCGGGCGAGCTGCTGACCGAGACACTGATGGATGCCGTGACCGAACGAGACGTGGCCCGTGGCCTGACGTGTGATGTCCAGCCTATCGGGGGCGTCGAAGCGCTCGGGATCACGGTTGGCCGCGCCGAGCGAGAGCGTCACCGACTCACCGGCCTTGATCGTGTGGCCCTCCAGCTCGGTGTCCTGAAGGGCCGTGCGCACCGGGCCGATGTGGACGATCGTCAGGAACCTCAGCAGCTCCTCGACGGCGCTCTCGGCCAGGGACGGGTCCGCGCGCAGGGCGGCGAGCTGATCAGGGTTGTTCAGCAGCGTGTACGTGCCGAGGGCCAGCATGTTCGCCGTGGTCTCGTGGCCCGCGACGAGCAGGAGCACCGCCACGCCGGTGATCTCCTCGTCGTTGAGCTCCCCCGTGGCGACCAGCCCGCTGATCAGGGCGTCGTCCGGCTCGCCCCGCTTGCTGACCACGAGGTCGTGGAGGTACTCCACCAGGCCGTCCACCGCTTCTTGCACCTGTTCCGGCGTCGAGGCGAGGTTCAGCAGCTTGGCCGAGTCGCGCTGGAACCGGTGGTGGTCGGCGTACGGCACGCCCAGCAGCTCGCAGATCACCAGGGACGGGATGGGCAGCGCGAACTGCTCCACCAGGTCGGCGGGCGAGCCTGCCATCTCCATGGCGTCCAGCCGGTCGGAGGTGATCTTCTCGATCCTCGGCTCCAGCTGCTTCATGCGGCGTACGGTGAACTGGCCGGTGAGCAGTTTGCGGAAGCGTGTGTGCTCGGGCGGGTCCTCGCGCAGGAAGAACCCGGGGCGCTTCCTGAACCCCGCCTGCCTCAGCCGGTTGCCGATCGGCGGGTGCAGGAGCTCGATGCGGGTGCTGAAGCGCGGATCGGCGAGCACCGCGCGCACGGTGTCGTACCGGGTCACCAGCCAGCCCACGTGGCCGTCGGCGTAGAGCATCGGCCTGATCGGGCCTTCCTCACGCCATCTCCGCAGGTCGTCCGGGGGGTCTACCGGGTTCGCCCGTGACGTCGGAAGAGTGACCGGTTCGGGCATTGCCTTGGTCATGACGCGCTCCTTGGAATTGACAGCGGTCGAAACTTGACGCCCTTTCCTGTAGTCACAGAAAACAGTACCCTCTTTGAAATTGCAATGGGTGAAAGAAAACATCGGATGCAGTAAAGTCGCCCCATGGGCCATGGTCCCGGTCTGAGGGAACGCAAGAAGCTGCGCACACGCCGAGCGCTGATCGAGTCCGCCATGCGGCTCTTCGAGGAGAAGGGGTTCGAGGAGACGACCGTGGCCGAGATCGCGGCGGCCGTCGACGTCTCGACGCGCACGTTCTTCAGCTACTTCGCGAGCAAGGAAGACGTCGTGTTCTTCGACACGCGCACGCGGGTCGGGCGCGCCCGCGCGGTCATCGCCGGCCGGCGGCCCTCGGAGCCGGTGGTCGAGCTCCTGCTCCGGGTCGCTGAGGCCACGCTCGGCTTCGGCGGTGCGGAGTCCAGGGATCCCGAAGACGGCCAGGTCGCCGAGGACACCGAGACGGCCCTGGAGATGACCCCCGCGCGCATGCACCTCATCATGGCGGTCCCGGCGCTCCAGGCGCGAGCGCTGCACCTGCTGTTCGACGTCCAGCGGGAGCTGGCCGAGGCGCTGCGGCGTGCCTACCCCGATGAGCTCGACCCCATCGAGGCCGCCGTCGCCGTCGGGGCGTTCGTGGGAGCGGCCAAGATGGCGGCCATCGCCAGCATGGACCGGGGCGACCTGCCTGCCATGAGGTGGGCGGCGGTGCGCAGGGGCGTCGACATCGCGATGAACGGGCTGGGCTCGCTCGGCACGTCCAAGGAGGCGGCGACCGGCACGTCCGAGAAGGCGGCGACCGCCGGCCGCCCCTAGGCACTCGCGAGACGCCGCGTACAGCAGGCAGGTTCGCTACAAAAGCGTAACCGATGGGGTGATACGGCGCGCGTTTTGGGCCGAAAGGGTTTGATCGGGGTGATCGGCTCGCCACCAGCCTGTTTTACGACAAAATCATTCTCCGAGGGGTGTCAGCTTGGTGAGCCCTCGACCGTGAACATCGCGCCCCCTCGGGAGTCCCGCGTCAAGTCCCTAGCGGAATTGGATTGCGGCGCGGCTGTTCGTGGTGTTCCGTCTCGCTGTGGGGTACAGACATGAACAGTCGTGAGACTCTGCCGTCCGGCGAGGGCTCCGAGACGGCCCTCACCGGCGGGGTCCCGCTCGTCGGCCGCCTCGACGCGCTCCGCTCCTTCACCCAGACGGTCGAGGCGACGCTCACCGGCGGTTTCCAGTTCCTGGCCGTGGTCGGGGAGCCGGGCGCCGGGAAGACGCGCCTGCTGGCCGAGCTCGCCTCGCTCGCCAGAAGCCGGGGGCTCACCACGCTGTGGGGCAGGGCGGCCGAGTTCGAGCAGATCATGCCGTTCAGCGCGCTCATCGACGCCCTGGACGACCACCTGGAGGCCCACCGCGACGAGCTGTCAGAACAGCTCGGGGCGGGCCAGGCCCGGCAGCTCGCCAGCGTGTTCCCGGCGCTCGCCGCCAAGATGCCGGAGCCGCCCGACGGTGCCGAGGACGCCGACCAGAGCGGCATGGTGCGCTACCGGCTCTACCGCGCGCTGCGGCAGCTCATCGACGAGATGGCCGGCCCGGCAGGGCTCGCCCTCATCCTGGACGACGTGCACTGGGCCGACGACAGCTCGGCGGAGTTCCTCGACCACCTGGTCCGCCACCCGCCGCGCGGCAAGGTGCTGGTCAGCGTCGCCTACCGTCCCGCCCAGGTCACCCCGCGCCTCGCGTCCCTCGTCAGCGCCGGCGGCCACGGCAGGCAGGTCACGGTCGGCCCCCTCAACCAGTCCGAGGTGGAGGAGTTCCTCGGTCCGAGCGTCAGCCGCACGCGCGGCCGTGCGCTGTACGAGGCCAGCGGCGGCAACCCGTTCTACCTGGAGGCGCTCGCCCGCATGAGCCGGCTCGACGTCAGCGAGCTGCCTCCGACCGTGCGCGCCGCGCTCCAGGTCGAGCTCGGCGACCTGTCCCCCGGCTCGCTGCTGGTCGCCCAGGCGGCCGCGGTGACGGCCGACGAGTTCGAGCCCGCCATGGCCGCCGTCACCGCGCAGGTCTCCGAGGCCACCGCGCTGGAGGCGCTCAACGAGCTGGTCGCCCGCGACATCGTCCGCCCCGCGGCGGCGGGCCGGTTCCGGTTCCGCCACCCCCTGGTCCGGCGGGCCGCCTACGAGTCCTCCGCGGCGGGCTGGCAGCTGGCCGCCCACGCCCGGCTCGCCACCCACCTGGCCTCCCTCGGCGCGCCGGCCACCGTCCAGGCCCACCACTTCGAGCGGTCGGGTTCCTTCGGCGACCAGCGTGCGGTCGCCACCCTGGTGGAGGCGGCCCGCGCGGTCGCCGCCCAGGCGCCGGTCACCTGCGCCCACTGGCTGCGCAAGGCACTGGACCTGATGCCCGAGGAGCCGGGCACGCTGGAGGAGCGCCTGGAGCTGCTCATGGAGCTCAGCCGGACCCAGGGCGTCAGCGGCCGGCTCACCGAGGGCCGCGACACCGCCCGTGAGCTGCTGCGCCTGCTCCCCGAGGACGACCACGCCCGCCGGGCCAGGGCCGCGCGCATGTGCGCCCTGATGGAACGCCAGCTCGACCGGCCGCACGAGGCGCGCGCCCTGCTGCTGGACGAGCTGCGCCGGATGCCCGACCCCCGCGCCGCCGTGGCCATTCCCCTGCGGATGCGGCTGGTCGCCGAGAGCATGATGCGGGTCGACTTCCGCGCCGCGCAGGCGGTGCTCGACCTGATGCCGGACTCCGGCGACGACTGGGAGCCCGACCTCGCCATGGCGGTGGCGGCCCTGCGGCCGATGCCCGCGTACGCCGCCGGGCGGATGGAGGAGGCGCTGCGCAGCGCGGACGCCGCCGACCGGCTCATCACCATGGCCCTGGACGAGCACCTGGCCGAGTGGCTGGACGCGGTGGCCTGGCTGTGCTGGGCCGAGACCAACATGGGCCGCTACTCGGTGGCGCTGCGGCACTTCGAGCGCGCCGCCGCCGTCGCCCGCTCCACCGGGCAGACCTACATTCTGACCAACCTGCTCGCCGGCAAGGCCCGCACCCTCATCGCGCTCGGCCGGCTCCCCGAGGCGCTGGCCACCGTCGAGGAGTCGGTCGAGGGGGCCCGGCTGCTGGAGTCGGGACAGCAGCTGGTGTTCGCCCTCACCCAGCTCTGCCAGGGCTCCGTCTGGACCGGCGACCACGACGCCGGGCTGCGCGCCGGCGAGGAGGCCATCCGGGCGGGCGTCGGCGGCGGCGAGGCGTGGGGCGACATGGCGCGGCACGCCCTGGGAGTGGCGCTGGTCGCCGGCGGGCGGCTGGAGGAGGGCATCGAGGCCATCCTGGAGGCCTGCACCGGGTTCGACCAACCTCGCCTCGACCGGGGCACGCTGCTGGCCAGCTGCGAGCTGCTCGCCCACGCCGAGGCCGCGCGGGGCCGGAGCGAGGACGCCGCCGGGTGGGCCGAGCGGGCCGCCTCGCTGGCCCATCCCCACCTGCCGGTCTTCTCGGGCCTGATCCCGCTCGCCCGCGCCCACGCCCTGCGCGCCGCCGACCCCGCCGCCGCCGCGCTCCTCGCCGGGGAGGCCTCGGTCCTGCTGGCCGCCGGGGAGCGGCGCCTCGACGCCGGGCGGGCGCTGCTGGTGGCGGGCCTGGCCCACGGCGAGGCCGGCGAGCGCCGCCCGGCCCGCGAGCGGCTGCGCGAGGCGACCGGGGTCTTCCACGCCTGCGGCGCGCGTGGGCTGGAGGCCCAGGCGGTACGCGAGCTCCGCCGCCTCGGCGTGCGGGTCTCCTCTTCGGGATCCGCCGGGCAGGCCGGGCAGGGCGCGGCGCCGTACGGGCTGTCGCCCCGGGAGCTGGAGATCGCCACGCTGGTCGCCGAGGGGCTGACCAACCAGCTCATCGCCGAGCAGCTGTTCCTCAGCGTCCGCACCGTGGAGACCCATCTGTCCCACGTCTTCGCCAAGCTCGGCGTCGGCTCGCGGGTCGGAGTCGCCACCAAGCTGAACCGAAACCCCTGAATCGGAGTCTCATATACGGAATCCCCTGCTCCAGGTACGGGGTTCCCCGGATTTATGTACGGGGTTTCCACGATGCCGTACGTGCCGGGCGCTTGGCATTGTTGGAGCGGGTCACGAGGAGGACGGTCGGATGGAGCACGGCATACCGCGGTACACGCTTGAGGGCGTGTCGGGCGCCGAGGTGTCGGTGCATCCTTTCCCGACCGAGGACGAGCTCGGCCTGACACTTACGAGGTTCCTCGCGCAGGAGTCCGACGACGTCGTGCTGCTGGTCCACGGGCTGACGTCGTCCAGCGACATGTTCATCATGCCGGAGCACCGCAACCTGGTGAGCTACCTGCTGGACAGCGGCTTCGGGGACGTCTGGACGCTCGACTTCCGGATGAGCAACCGGTTCCCCTACAACATGGAGACCCGGCGGCAGACCCTGGACGACATCGCCGCCTACGACCACCCGGCAGCCATGAAGGAGCTCCGCCGTCACGTTGGGGCACGGCGGATCCACGTCATAGCGCACTGCCTGGGGTCGGTGTCGTTCCAGATGAGCCTGTTCGGAGGAGCGGTCGAGGGCGTCACCAGCATGGTCGCCAACAGTGTGGGGCTGACCCCGCGGGTGCCCGCGCGGGCCCGCGTCAAGCTGGCCCTTGGACCGCTCCTCCTTGAGTACGCGCTCGGCCTGTCCTACCTCGACCCGAGGTTCCACGACGCTCCCCCGCTGACCCGGCGCTGGCTGCTCGCCCGGGCGGTCTCGTTCTTCCACCCGGAATGCAAGGAGCCCGCCTGCCACATGCAGAGCTTCATGTGGGGCAGCGGCCACCCCGCGATGTACCGCCATCACAACCTCTCGCCGCGTACCCACGTCCACGAGCGCCTCGCCGACCTGAACGGCGCGTCCGACGTCAACTACTACCGGCACATCAACAAGATGGTGCGGGCCGGTCACGCGGTGAAGTGCGACCCCGGCAACCCGGCTCACGCCGGCCTGCCGGACGACTACCTGGATCGCGCCGACGACGTCGAGACGCCCGTGCTGTTCCTCACCGGCGACCACAACGACGTCTTCACCGACTCGAACATCTTCTGCCACCGGCTCCTGTCTGAACGCGCCCCCGGCCGCCACGAGCTCCAGGTTCTGGCCGGGTACGGGCACATCGACCCGCTCATCGGCAAGAACGCCCACGTGGACGTGTTCCCGCGCATCCTCGATTTCCTCAAGCGCAACGCGGGCTGAGCATGAGCACGGCGAGAAGGGCGCGTAGGGGCGCCCGCGAGAGAGAGCACGTCGACGTGCTGGTCGTGGGCTCGGGCTTCGGCGGCTCGGTCGCGGCCTACCGTCTGGCCTCGGCGGGGCTGTCCGTGGTGGTCATGGAGCGGGGCCGTGCCTACGCGCCCGGCATGTTCCCGCGCAGCCCCGCCGAGATGGGCAAGGCCTTCTGGGATCCCAAAGAGGGCCACTACGGCATGTACGACGTGTGGAGCTTCGGCGGCTGCGACTCGGTGGTCTCCAGCGGCCTCGGCGGGGGCTCGCTGATCTACGCGAACGTGATGATGCGCAAGGACGAGCGCTGGTTCGTGCACGAGGAGCCGCTGGCGGCCGGCGGGTACGAGTCGTGGCCGGTGGCGCGGGACGATCTCGACCCCCACTACGACGCCGTCGAGGAGATGATCGGCGCCACGCCGTATCCCCTCGACCACCCGGTCTACTCCGACACGCCGAAGACCAGGGCCATGCAGGACGCCGCCGCCGAGCTGGGGCTCGACTGGCGGCTGCCGCCGCTGGCCATCAGCTTCTCCCCCATCCGGGGCGCCGAGCCGGGCATCGGGCTCCCCATCGCCGAGCCCGGGTACGGCAACCTGCACGGCGTGCCGCGCCGCACCTGCCGGCTGTGCGGCGAGTGCGACATCGGCTGCAACGACGGGGCGAAGAACAGCCTCGACCACACCTATCTCTCCGCGGCCCGCCACCACGGCGCCGACCTGCGCACGCTCCACGAGGTGCGGGCGATCCGGCCGCGCGTGGGCGGCGGCTACGAGGTGAGCTACCGCCAGTACCACCCCGACAGGGGGCCGCGCGTCATCAGCTGCGACCGGCTGGTGCTCGCCGCGGGCACGTACGGCACGACGTTCCTCCTGCTGCGGAGCCGTGCGCAGTTGGCCGGGCTCAGCGGCACGCTCGGCAGCCGGTTCTCCGGGAACGGCGACCTGCTCACGTTCCTGCTGCGGGCCAAGGACCGCAGCCGCACCCGCACGATCAACGCCAGCCGGGGCCCGGTCATCACCAGCGCGATCCGCCTGGCCGACGATGCCGACGGCACGCGCGACAGCGGCCGGGGCGCCTACATCGAGGACGGCGGCTACCCGGCGTTCATCGACTGGCTGGTCGAGGGTGCCGACGTGGGGCACGAGATCCGGCGCGCCGCCCGCTTCATCGCCGACCGCCTGCGCGCCTTCGTCACGCACGACACCAACCTGTCCGCGGAGATCGCCGACCTGGTCGGCGACGGCGAGCTCTCCGGCAGCTCGCTTCCGCTGCTCGGCATGGGCAGGGACGTGCCGGACGGGGAGCTGCGGCTGCGCGACGGCAAGCTCGACGTCAGGTGGAGCTCGCAGGCGAGCGAGGAGTACTTCGAACGCCTGCGTGCGACCATGCGGCGCATCTCCGACGTGCTCGGAGCCGAGCAGTCGGGCCTGCCCGCGTGGCTCGGGAAGCGCATCATCACGGTTCACCCGCTCGGCGGTGTGCCGATGGGACGTCACCCCGGCGAGGGCGTCTGCGACGCCTACGGCGAGGTCTTCGACCATCCCGGGCTGTACATCGCCGACGGCGCCGCCCTGCCGGGGCCTGTGGGCGCCAACCCGTCGCTGACCATAGCGGCGCTCGCCGACCGCATGTGCACCCGGCTACTCGAAAAGCACCCTGTGGGGACACAGCACAGGAAAGAAGGACAGGCTCCGATGACCGTGGGAACCGGATGGGTGGGCACCGCCCCGTCCGAGGAGGCGCTGAGCCTCGTGGCGGGCGAGCCCGTCGAGCGTACTTCGCTGTCGTTCACTGAGGAGATGGGCGGATTCGTCGCCCTCGGGGTGACCGACCCTCGTTCGGGGGAGATGGCCGGGCGATCGGACGGTGACCGGTTCTCGTTCCGGCTCACCATCAACGTCGACGATGTGGACCGCTTCCTTTCCGAGCCCGAGCACCTCGCCCGGGCCGAGGGCTGGATCGACGCCGCCTTCTGCGGGGGCCGGCGTCCGGTCGAACGGGGCTGGTTCAACCTCTTCGCGCCGGGCGACACGCCTGACCGGCGCGAGATGCGCTACCGGCTGTGGTTCACCGACGGCGACGACCAGCCGCGCACCCTGGCCGGAAAGAAGGACGTACACCACGGGCCCGCCACACGGCTGTGGCTCGACACCTCGACCCTGTACACGCGGTTGCTGCGGGGTCACGTGCCGGAGGGCGAGGACGAAGGGGCGGTGGTGGCCGGCGCGGGGACGCTGCACATCCAGCCCATGGACCTCGCCGCGACCCTGAAGAGCTTCGACACCGAGGGCCCGCACGGCATCGCCGCGCTGGCCCGGTTCGGGAGGTTCTTCGTCGGTCAGCTCTGGGACGTCTACGGACCGGGGTGAGGCGGAAACCCCGAGGCGGCCGATCGGTGAGAGGGAGGTGGATCCCCCGCCGATCGGCCGCCGGCCCTGGGGGGTGGCGGCGCCGGTCGCGGTCGACGCGGTACCTAGGTGAAACAGATGGCTCTTGACGCCTTCGTCCCCTATTTGGAGGGGTTAGGGGAGGGAGGCGGGGGCGTGGGCAGCGCCGCGAAGTCGACCTTGCCCGTGCTTTCGAGGAGGGTCATGTGCTTCATGACCACGTCGACCGCGACCTGCGCGAAGGCGCGGATCTCGGAGTTCTTGGTGCCCGCGCGGACCAGTCCCACCGCCGCGAACACCTTGCCGTGCGCCGCACGCAGACGGTCGGCGAAGGTCTTGTCGTAGTCCTGGCCGGTCTTGGTGGACAGCTCGGCCATCCACCCCTGCTGGTCGGCGTTGGGCGTGCTGGGCAGCTCGACGTTCAGCTTGGCCGCGAGGGCCCGCACCTGCTCGTCGAGCTTGGTGTGGTCGGCCACCAGCATCTGACCGACCTCCTTGACCCGCGCGCTCCCGGCCCGCTGCTGAGCCTGCTGCCCGGTCGGAATCTCCCAGAGCCCCGCCTGCCGGACTCTGACCAGGAAGTCGCGGTCCGCCGGCCCGAGCGGGCCCGACTCTGTGTCGGTCCAGTCGGAGGGGGAGTCGCCGCTCGCGGAGGTGATGCCGTTCGGCGCGATCATGAAAACCGCCGCCGTGGCGATGACCAGGAAGGTCATCGCCGCGAGAACCTCGAGGAGCCGCATGGACCTGAGTTGAAGTCGGTTCACCGAATGCTCTCTCCCTTTCGTGTCCCGTGATCCCTCGGGCGCGCTTGTCAGGAGGAGGTACGGGGGGAAATCGCCGACGGTTCAACCAATGTGGTGAGATTTTCGAATCTTACGGAAGTTGCCGAATTTGCTCACGTGACGCCTGATGCACTGCCACCATGTGCCTGTGCAGCGTCATCGCAGCGTCCGGTCCCTACCGGAGGAAGTCCACGACGACTCGGAAGAGCAGCTGGTCACAACGCTCTACCGCGAGTTCGGCGGTCCCCTCCTCCGCAACGTGCGCAGATTGACTGGAGGCGACCAGCAATGGGCAGAGGATGTCGTACAGGAGACGGTCTTCCGCGCGTGGCGGAACGCGGGCAAGCTCAACAGGGAGCCAGGGCTCCTGTGGGCATGGCTGATGACCGTCGCCCGCAGGATCGTCATCGACGCCCACCGTCAGCGTTCGGTGCGTCCGCAAGAGGTCGAGCCTGACAGGCTTGACAGCGTCGCCATACCCGACGGGTCTGAGCCGATGCTGTCGGCGATGGTGGTATCGGAGGCCCTGTACAGCCTCTCGGAGGAACACCGGGAAGCGCTCGTGCAGACCTACCTCCACGACCGTACGATCAATGAAGCGGCAGAGGTGCTGGGAGTTCCGCCAGGGACGGTCAAGTCCCGGGTGTACTACGCGCTTCGAGCCCTCCAGAAGACGATGAAGGAGAAGGAGAGGGGGTGACCGGTCTCATGGATTCACCCCCTCACGTCGAGGTGGCCGCCTACATCCTCGGAGCCCTCAACAAGGAGGACTCCGAGGCCTTCGATCTCCACCTGCTCGACTGCGCGAGCTGCCAGGACGAGCTACGAGACATGTACGAGCTGCCCGACGCGCTGGACGTGATAAAGCGCGGCATGAAGGGCACGGTCAACGGCGCGGCCCGCGGCACGGTGAACGGTGCGGTGAACGGCGCGCGGTACGGGACCAACGGGGCCGTGAACGGCTCCACTCCCACCGGCGTGGTGAGGGACCTGTGGTCGCCTAATCCGCCTCAGAGGCCTCCCGTCCGGAGCCATCGCCGGGCCTCCCGCGCCGACAGGCCGCACGACGAGCTCGCCGCGGCACGGGGCCGGCGCCGCAAGGCCATGTGGCTCGGCGTCGCCGCCGCCCTGGTGATCGGGGTCACCGGCACGGCCACGGCCCAG
>NZ_JBFBIK010000048.1:0-52196 GCF_040685555.1 Sphaerisporangium sp. NPDC088356 | reverse complement strand
CGCCAAGTGACAGGGGGCCCGCGTCCGGGGACGGGCGCGGGCCCCTTCCACGGGGGTACGCAGGGCGGCGGGCACGACCCGCCGGTTCCATCTCAGATGCCACGGCGTGACGAACCGGGGCGTCTACCGCCTCACGAGGAGCCTTCCCATGACTTCCCTGAATTTCCGCCCCGGCAGCAAACAGGATCCGAGCTACGCCCACGAGGACGGCACCCACTCCCTGATCATCACCGACATCATCCAGCGCGGTACGGCCAGCCAGATCTACCGGGCGTTCACCGACCCCGCGTCCCTGTCGGCGTGGACCGGATCGCCCGCGGTCGAGACCCCGGGCGGAGTGCGCTGGAGCGTCGGCGAGTTCGGGCTGGAGGCCACCTCCGTCGAGCTCGTCCTCGGAGAGCGCATCGCCGTGGAGCTGGAGTGCCAGGGATGGCCGACCAAGCGCAGCAGGGCGGAGATCAGGCTCTGGCCGACCCCCCGCGCGACCATGGCCATCGTCACCCATCGCGGCCTCGCCGAGGCGGACCTGGAGCACGCCAGGGAGCTGTGGGCGCCGAAGGTGCTCGACCGGATGCGGTGGTACATCCACGCCGTCGGACCGCAGAGCAGCCCGGTGGGCGTCACGGACCGGGGCAGCGTCTGATGGCAGGCGTGCAGACGGCGGTCTCGCCGCCCCGGGTGGCCGCCGCCCCGCACAGCGTCACGCTGTGGGGAGCCTACGCGGTCACCTTCCTGCTGCGCTGCTCGCAGATGGGGACCATCGCCATCATCGTCCCCTACCTGCTCGACCGCGGCGTGCCCGTGGCCATGCTCGGGACGATCATGATCTGCTCGGCCTTCGGCAGCGCGCTGTCCAACCTGGTCACCGGCCGGCTGGTCGACCGGTTCGGCGCCTGGCGGTCGCTGGTGGGGGGCTGCTTCATCGCGTTCCTCGGCGCGGTGATCTTCCTCGTGGTCTCGTGGCTCCCGGCGATGGCGGCCTCGTACCTCATCACCACCGGCGGCATGGCGGCGGCGGGCAACGCGCTGCGCACCACCATCGGCCTCGGCACGCCCGCCGCCGAGCACGAGAGGACCTTCGGCAGGTTCAACAGCATCGGCACGGCCGGGGCGCTGGTCGGACCGCTGATGGTCGGGTTGATCGTGATCGACGGAACCGCCGCCGCCCCCTGGTTCGCCGTGGCCGCCCTCGGCAGCGCGTCGGTCCTCGGCCTGCTGAGCCGCAAGCCCGCGATCCCCTCGGAACTGCGCAAGACCGTCGAGGGGAAAGAAGAAGAGGACGCGCCGGCGAAGGTCTCGCTGCTGGACGTGCTGCGCGCCGTCGGCCCGGTGATCGCCCTGGTCTCGGCCACCGCGACCATGTACGGCGTGTACGCCGTGCTCTGGGGGCCGTTCCTGCGCGAGCTCGGCGCCGCCGACCCGATCATCCCGTGGTCGTTCACCGCCACGATGCTGCCGGTCGTACTGCTGTCGCCGCACGCGAACAAGGTGCTCCCCAGAACCCCCCGATGGCTGGTCGTCGGCGTCGTCACCGCGATGCTCGGCGCCCTGGCGTTCGTCTACTCCATGACCACCAGCATCTGGATGGCGATCGTCATCTCCGTGGTCGAGGGCGTGCTGATGGCGATCTCGGTGCCCCTCACCTACGCGTTGATCACCAAACTGGCACCCCCCGCCGCGCTCGGCCGCGCGTTCGGCGTGGCGAGCGCCTCCGACTCCATCTCCTCGGGCATCGGCACCTCGATCGCCGGAGTGCTGATCGCGGCCGGCGGCGTCTCGTTCGTCTTCGAGCTCGCCGGTGCCTACTGCGTCGCGGGAACCGCGCTCGCCCTCGTTTGGTGGTGGCGCAAGAGCATCAAGCGGTAAACCCCCTCCGCCAATCCGGAACGGAACGCGAGAACACCGTTCCGGATTCAGTGCTGCCCAAATGAACCAAAAATCGAGAAACCTGGTTCATTAGATATCTACAAAGCACCTCTATCTTGTTGTGGCCTCTTTCCGAAGACAGTCGAAATTGCGCCCTCAAGCTGCCGTTGACTCGGTCCATGACGCACCTGAGCACCGGTAACGGCACATTGACGGTTCACTGACTGAATGTTCAATGTGGTTTAGGCCGTTGGATCTAGATATAGGTAACGGGATATCGATGCCGCGTGTGAAATCCTTGTCTCAAGCCCTTCCTGACATCTCTCTTCCCCGACACTCCTGGCCGTGGCGCCTCCTGATTCAAAAGCCAGAGACGGCCGACCCGGTCGCCAGGGGCTTCACAGGACCGGACGCGCCCGCCACCGCCGCACTCAGGGCGGCGGCCGGTTCGTTCATCGAAGGGTTCAACCTCGCCATCGACGCCGCCGGCGTGGCCCACCTGCACTCGGCGCTCGCCGCCGTCACCCCCGACCTCCGCGGTTTCGCCTACGAGGGCGCCGGCATGGCGACCGCCATCCTCGACCTGCTCGGCCCGCCGGGGTCGCAACGGGGCAGGACGGCCGCCCTGCTCGCCGGCCCCGGGGACGCCTACACCCACCTCATCCACGTCGGCGTCGGCTGGGGTTACTGCCGCCTCCACCTGCGCCCGGGGCACAACCTGCCGGGCACCCACCCCCTGTACCGCTGGCTGGCCTACGACGGCTGGGGCTTCCACCGGGGATTCTTCACCACCGGCAGGACCGTCAGGCGGCGTCACGCCGAGCCCAACCTCGGCCCGCGCCTGGCCGTACGCGACCAGGGACTGGGGAGGTCCCTGTGGTTCTGCGACGGCGCGGTCCCCGAGGCGATCGCCGGCACCATCGGCGCCTTCCCCGAGGCCCGGCGGTCCGACCTGTGGAGCGGTGTCGGCCTGGCGGCCGGCTACGCGGGCGGCGTACCCGACGAGAAGCTGCTCGAACTGGCGAAGCTCGCCGCGCCCTACGAGGCCCATCTGGCCCAGGGAGTGGCCTTCGCGTGCGGCGCCAGGGTCCGCGCCGCGCACGTACCGGAGCACACCGAACGGGCCGCGCGCGTCCTCGCCGGCGTGGACGCCACCACGGCGGCCGGGTGGACCGACACGGCCCAGGAGGGTCTCGGCGGCACCCTCGGCGACTACCAGTCCTGGCGTGCCGGGATCCGCGAACTGTGGCAGGAGGCAACCCGATGATCCGGCTGTTCCGCGCCGGGCTGATGCCCGTGCTCGCCCTGGTGGCCTGCCTGGTCGCCTGGCAGCTCACCCGCCTGCCCGACACCTCCGACACCGTGCGCCGGGCCCCGGAGCGGTTCGCCTTCCAGCGCACCGCGATCAACGAGCCCGGCCCGGGCAGAGGCCTGCGGGAGGTCGCCCCGGCCTACGAGAAGATCAGGTCCTGGGTCTCCTCGGTGGGGGCCGCCGTGGCGCTCTTCGACGCCGAGGGGCAGGGCCGCGCCGACGATCTGTGCCTGGTGGACCCGAGGACCGACGCGGTCACCGTACGTCCCGCGCCGGGCGGTGCCGGAGGGTACGCCCCGTTCGCGCTGAGCCACACGGCCATCGCCTACACCGCCGCGATGGCGCCCATGGGATGCATGCCCGCCGACCTGGACGAGGACGGCCGCCAGGACCTGCTGGTCTACTACTGGGGCCGTTCCCCGGTGAGCTACATCAGGACCGGCGGCCTGGACGCGGCAGGGTTCACCCCGCGCGAGCTGGTGAGCCCGTACCAGGTCTGGAACACCGACGCGGTCGCCCTCGCCGACGTGGACGGCGACGGGCACGGAGACCTGGTCGTCGGCAACTACTTCGCCGACGGCGCCCAGGTCCTCGACACCACCAGCCAGGCCTCGCTGCACATGCAGGACTCGATGTCCAACGCGGTCAACGGGGGCAGCACCCGGGTACTGCTCCACTCCGGCGGCGGTGCCTTCACCGAGGCCCGCGACGCGATCCCCGGAGATCTCGGCCACGGCTGGACCCTCGCCCTCGGCGCCCAGGACCTGAACGGGGACGGCCTGCCCGAGATCTACATCGGCAACGACTTCGGCCCCGACCGGCTGCTGGTCAACTCCTCGACCCCGGGGAAGGTCAGGCTGGAGGAGGCCACCGGCCCGAGGGGACCGCTCACCCCCAAGTCCAAGGTGCTCGGCAACGACTCCTTCAAGGGCATGGGAGTGGCGTTCACCGACTTCAACGGCGACACGGTGCCCGACATGGCGGTCAGCAACATCACCGAGCCGTACGCCCTGGAGGAGAGCAACTTCGCCTGGGTGAGCACGGGTGAGCCGTTCTCCCCCGGCTACGCGCCCTACCAGGACGACAGCGAACGGCTCGGCACCTCCCGGGGCGGCTGGGCCTGGGACGTCAAGGCCGCCGACTTCGACGCCGACGGCACCGACGAGATCGTGCAGGCGATGGGCTTCGTACGCGGCGAGGTGAACCGCTGGCCCGAGCTGCAGGAGCTGGCCATGTCCAACGACACGCTGCTGCACCTGCCCGGACTGTGGTTCCAGGCGGCACCGGGCGACGACATCTCCGGCCACGACTACGACGTGATGTTCGCCAAGGGCGCCGACGGCCGCTACGCCGACGTGGCCCAGGCGGTCGGGCTCGGCGACGACGCGGTCACCCGGGGACTCGCCGTCGGCGACGTCAACGGCGACGGACGGCTCGACCTGGCCCTGGCCAACCAGTGGGACCAGAGCCAGTTCTACCTCAACACCTCGAAGGCGCCGGCCAACAGCCTGTCGCTGCGGCTCAGCGTCCCGGCCGGCGCGAACGCGTGCGGCTCGGGCACCGGGGCCACCACCGCGACCCGGCCGGCCCTCGGTGCGGCCGTCACCGTGAAAACGGGCGGCGGGGCCGACCGCCACGCCCAGCTGTACTACACCAACGGGCACGGCGGCGTGAGCGCCCCCGACCTGTACTTCGGCCTCGGCCAGGCGGCCTCAGGCCCGCTGCCCGTCACCGTCAAGTGGATCGACCCGTGTGGCGCCGCCCACACCGCCACCGCCGACCTCGCCCCCGGCCAGCACGCTCTGCTGCTGACCAACGCGGGCGCCATCAAGGAGGGATGAGCGTGACCACACCCCCCGACAAGCGAATCAAGGCCCTGCGCCGGTTCGCCCTCTCGATCACCGCGCTGAACATCGTGGGTCACCTCGTCCTCGGGTTCGAGCAGGCGTACCTGACCCCGATCGTCGCCATCATCACCGCCTACACGTTCGAGTTGGGCTTCGAGGCGATCGAGGCGAGGCTCCAGAAGCGCGCCCCCCGCTTCGTGGGCACCCCGCCGTTCAGGCATCTGGTCGACTTCCTGCTCCCGGCCCACATCACCGCTCTGGCCTGCGCCATGCTGCTGTACGGCAACGACCGGCTGATGCCCACCATCTTCGCCGTCGTCGTGGCGGTGACCAGCAAGTACGTCTTCCGGGTGAAGATCGGCAAGGGCTGGCGGCACGTGCTCAACCCGTCGAACTTCGGCATCGCCACCACGCTTGTGCTGTTCGAGTGGGTCAGCATCGCTCCGCCCTACCACTTCACCGAGTGGACCGGCGGGGTCGTCGACTGGGCCATCCCGCTGGCGATCCTGACGCTCGGCACGATGCTCAACGCCAAGCTCACCGGCAAGTGGCCGCTGATCCTCGGCTGGGTGGGCGGGTTCGCGCTCCAGGCGCTGATCCGCACCACGATCCTCGACACCTCCCTCATCGGCGCGCTGCTGCCGATGACCGGCGTGGCGTTCATCCTCTACACCAACTACATGATCACCGACCCGGGCACGACACCGGTCAAGCCCGCGAGGCAGGTGGCGTTCGGTATGGCCACCGCCGCCGTCTACGGGCTGCTCGTGTCCTTCCACATCGTGTTCGGGCTGTTCTTCGCCCTGGTCATCGTGTGCGCGATCCGGGGTTCCGCCCTGGCGCTGCTCGCGGTCACCGCGTCCGCCCGGGAACGCCGGCCCGTACCCCGGGCCGAGCCCGTCGCCGTGCCCGAGGGCGCGAGGTGAGCGGCGCCCCCCGTATCGCCGTCGTCGGGATGGCGTGCCGCTATCCCGACGCGGTGAGCCCCGGCGAGCTGTGGCAGAACGTCCTCGGGAAGCGGGTGGCCTTCCGCAGAGTGCCCCCCGAACGGCTGCCCGGCGAGTATCGCGGGGACGCTCCCGACCTCACCTACCTCACGCACGCGGCGGTGCTGCGCGACTGGGAGTTCGACCGGGGCCGCTTCGGGGTACCGGGGGCGCTCTACCGCGCGGCCGACCTCACCCACTGGCTGGCCCTGGAAACCGCCGCGGACGCGCTCGCCGACGCGGGCCATCCCGGCGGGCAGGGCCTTGATCGCGACCGGGCGGGGGTCATCCTCGGGAACTCCCTCACCGGGGAGTTCTCCAGGGCGGCCACGCTCCGCCTGCGCTGGCCCTTCCTGCGCAGGGCCGCCGCCTCGGCCCTGTCCGCGCAGGGCGTCGCGCGGCAGGACGCGGCGGACGTGCTCGCCCGGATGGAGGAGCTGGTCAAGCGGCCGTTCCCCGAACCCGGCGACGAGACGCTCGCCGGGGCGCTCAGCAACACGATCGCCGGACGGGTCTGCAACCACTTCGACCTGCACGGCACCGGATACACCGTGGACGCCGCCTGTTCCTCCAGCCTGCTGGCCGTCATGACCGCGAGCAGAATGCTGATGACCGGCGAGCTGTCGTTCGCGCTGGCCGGCGGGGTGGACCTCAGCCTGGACCCGTTCGAGATGGTCGGCTTCTCCCGGCTGGGGGCGCTCGCCCGCGACGAGATGCGCGTCTTCGACGCCCGGCCCACCGGCTTCCTGCCCGGCGAGGGATGCGGTGTGATCGCGCTGACCAGGGCCGAGGACGCGCACGCGCTCGGCCTGCGCGTCTACGCCTACCTCACCGGCTGGGGCACCTCCTCCGACGGCGCGGGCGGGCTCACCAGGCCGGAGAGCTCGGGGCAGGCCATGGCGCTGCGCCGGGCCTACGAGCTGGCCCAGGCCGATCCCGGTACCACCGGGCTGGTCGAGGGGCACGGCACGGGCACCGCGGTCGGCGACGAGACCGAGCTGCGGGCGCTGAGCACGGTCCTCGCCACCTCCGCCCGCGAGCGTCCGGCCGCGCTCGGCAGCGTCAAGGCGAACATCGGCCACACCAAGGCCGCGGCCGGCGTCGCGGGGCTGATCAAGGCGGTGCTCGCCGCCCACCACCGGACGCTCCCCCCGGCGACGGGCACCGCCGAGCCGCACCCTCTGCTGGCCGGCGCGCCCGTACGGCTCCCCGCGGAGGCGGAGCCCTGGGACGCGGAGCTGCCCCGCGCGGGGGTCTCCTCCATGGGGTTCGGCGGCATCAACACCCACATCGTGGTGGAGGGCCACCCGCGCCGCCGCACGCCGAGCCGGCTGACCGGGGCCGACCGCCGCTGGGCTCGGGGCACGCCCGCGCACGCGGTCCTGCTGCTGGAGGCGCAGGACCGCGCGGGCCTGGCGTCCGAGCTGGAGCGGCTGGTCACACTGTCCTCCCGGCTCAGCCACGCCGAGCTGCACGACCTCGCCGCCACCCTCGGCCACCAGGCCAGGGGTGACGCGCCCGTACGCGCCGCCTTCGCGGCCGGGACGCCCGCCGAGCTCGCGGCCGGAGCCACCGCGCTGCTCGGCGCGCTGGCCTCCTGGGACGGCACCCCGCTGCTCGACGAGAGGGCCGGGTACGCGCTGGCCTCCGGCCCTGCCGCCCGCTTGGGCCTGCTCCTCCCCGGCCAGGCCGCGCCGGTACGCACCGCCCTGCCGGACTGGGCCGGAGACCTGGCCGGGACCCACTTCCTCCCTGAGGAGGGGACGTACCCGCCGGGGACGGCGGGCGAGGGTGAGGGGACCGAGGCCGCGCAGCCCGCCATCGTCAGGCAGACGCTGGCCGGTCTGGCCTGGCTGGAGGCGCTCGGGTGCGCCCCGGTCGCCGCCGTGGGCCACAGCCTCGGCGAGATCCCGGCCCTGGCCTGGGCGGGCGCGATCACTCCCTCCGCCGCGCTCACGCTGGCCACCGAGCGGGGAAGGATCATGGCGCGGTACGGCCTGCCTGGCACGACCATGGCGGGCATCGGCGCGCCCCCCGAGCGGGTGACCGAGCTGCTCGGCGACGGAGCCGCGGTCATCGCCGCGCGCAACTCCCCCGACCAGACGGTGATCTCCGGGCCGGAAGCGGACATCGCCCAGGTCATGGCACGGGCGTCCGCCGCGGGGCTCCCGGTCTCGCGGCTGCGGGTCTCCCACGGGTTCCACAGCCCCGCGATGCTCCCGGCCGTCGCGCCCCTGCGCGAGGTGCTGGACGGGATCGCCCTGTCGGCCCCCTCGGCGAGCGTGATCTCCACTGTGACCGGCGAGGAGCTCGGCGACTCCTCCGACCTGGTGGAGCTGCTCACCGCCCAGCTCGAACGCCCCGTGCTGTTCACCGACGCCCTCCGCGAGCTGGGCACCCGGTGCGACCTGCTCGTCGAGGCCGGGCCCGGCTCACTGCTCGCCGACCTGGCCGGACGGGGCCCGCTCCCGGCCATCAGCCTGGACTGCGGGGGCGCTCCCCGCGCGCACGCCTTCGCCACAGCGGTCCTGGTGGCGTGCGCGGGCGGGGACCCCGCACTCTGGTACGCGGAACGGCCCCATCGGACGATGACCCTGGACACCGAGCTCCGCTTCCTGACCGGCCCGTGCGAGTGGGACGCGCCGGAGCCCACGCCTCTCCTGGACGCACCGGCCCACGCCCTGCCGCCCGTACACATGGACGAGACGGCCCCGCCGCCCGTACACGAGGAAACTCCCTGGCAGACCCGGTTCGACGACGTCCCCCCTGAGCCGGACGGCGAGGCGGAGCCCTTCGAGTTCCTGCGGCGGCTGCTCGCCGACGAGCTGGAACTCCCGATCGACGGCATCCACGCCGGCAGCTCGTTCCTGCGCGACCTGCACATGAACTCCCTGCGCGTGGTGAACCTGATCTCGCAGGCGACCCGCCGGCTCGGCCTCAGCGCGCCCGCCACCCCCCTGTCCCCCGCCGACGCGACGGTGGGCGAGGCCGCGGAGCTGCTGGCCGGGCTGCCCCCGGCGGACTCCTCGGCGGGCGACGGCCCCGACCTCGCCGACGGAGTGCGCTCCTGGGTGAGGCCGTTCGCCCACCACTGGGTCCCCTACGAGGACGGCCTCGCGGACGGCCCGGAGCCGTACACGGTGACCCTCGAAGGGGACGCGGACGACGCACGGCTCGCCACCGTGATCCGGCGGCTCGCCGAGGACTCGCCCGACCGGCTGGTACTCCTCCACGACGGGCATCCGGCGGCGGCGGCGATCGCCCGCAGCTTCGCGGTCGAGCGCGAACGGCCGCCCCGCGCCGTCACGGTCGTACGGCTGGCCGACCTCGCGCGGCCGCTGCCGCCGTCGCGGCTCGCCTCGGACGGGTACCGCGAGCTGCGGCAGGAGGCCGGCGGCTCGCTGTCCAGGCTCGTCACCGTCCCGTACGCGGCCTCCGGCGACGCCGCCGACGCCGCCGACCACGGCGTCGGGGCCGGGACGGTCTGCCTGGTCACCGGGGGCGCGGAGGGCATAACCGCGTACGCGGCGGCCGACCTCGCCCGCCGCACCGGATGCACCCTGGTCGTGCTGGGCCGTACCAGCGCGGACGAGCCCCGGGTCGTCGCCGCCATGGAAAGACTCGGCGTCCCCGCGCACTATCTGAGCTGCGACGTCACCGATCCCGACGACGTGACGCGCGCCATGGCGGGCGCCGCCGGGTTCGGCCCGGTACGCGGGCTGATCCACGGGGCCGGGGTCAACCGGCCGTCCCGGATGGCCGGGGTCACCGCCGGAACGCTGCGCGACCACCTCGCGCCCAAGGTCGACGGCCTTGCCCACCTGCTCGGCGCGGTCGGGGAGGACCTGCGGCTGCTGGTGGCGTTCGGCTCGATCATCGGGCGGCGGGGGCTCACCGGCCAGGCGGAGTACTGCGTGGCCAACGACTGGATGCGCGCGTCGGTCGAGGACTGGGCGGCGGCCCACCCCGCGTGCCGTACGCACCTGCTGGAGTGGTCGCTCTGGTCGGGGATCGGCATGGGGGTGCGGCTCGACACCGTCGACAGCCTGGCCAGGCAGGGGGTCGCGGCCATCGGCCCTGAGAGCGGCCTCGCCCTGTTCCGTGCGGTCCTGGACGACCCGGGCGCCCCGGTCACGCTGCTGCTCACCGGCAGGTTCCCCGCGGGGCCGACCCTCCGCGTCGAGGGTGCGGACCCGCCGCCGCTCCGGTTCGCCGAGTACGTCCGCACGCGCACCCCGGGCGTGGAGGCCGTGCTCGACGCCGAGCTGGGCGTCGGCTCCGATCCTTACCTGGGCGACCACCGGATCGGCGGGATTCCCGTGCTGCCGGCGGTGCTCGGCCTGGAGGCGATGGCCCAGGCGACCGCGGTGGCGGGACGGGGCGAGGGCCCCTGGTCGTTCACCGACCTGCGGCTGAACGCGCCGATCACCGTGGCCGAGACGGAGAGCACCATGCTCCGTGTCGCGGCGCTCGACGCCGGGGACGGCGTCCACCTGGCCGTGCGGGACGGCTCGGACGCCTTCGCGACCGACCGGTTCACCGCCCGCGCCGTCCCCGCGATCCCGGTCCCCCCGGCGGGCACGTGGGAGGAACTGGAATGGGGGCGGGAGCCAGAACGGGAAGGGACGCACCCGTTCTACGGGCCGGTCTTCTTCCACACCGGCCGGTTCGAGCGGGTGCGCGACTACTCGCTGCTGACCGCCTTCCGGGTGCGCGCCCGGCTGGGCGAGTCGTCCGCCAAGTGGTTCTCTTCCTTCCATCCGGGCGAGCTGGTCCTCGGCGATCCCGGCATTCACGACGCCGCGATCCACGCCCTGCTGGCGTGCGTACCCCACCGGCAGGCCCTCCCGGTCGGGGCCGAACGCGTCACCGTGTGGCGCCGCCCAACCGGACGTTGCCTGCTGGAGGCGTCGGAGCGCGAGCACCACGGGCTGGAGTACGTCTTCGACGTCGACGTGCGCGACGCGGAGGGGCCGGTGGCCCGCTGGGAAGGGCTGCGGCTGCGCGCCGTCGGACCGCGGGCGTGGCCGGGACCGCTGCCGGTCGCGCTGGTCGGGCCGCTGCTGTCGCGGCTCCTCTCGGAACAGGATGTCGCCTCGGCGGTGGAGTTCTGCGCCGCCCCCGGCGGACGGGGCTCGGCGACGGGCCTGCTGGAATCGCTCGGCGCGGGACCGGTCACCCACGACCCGCGCGGCGCCCTGATCACCGGCCATGGATCGGCCTCCGCCGCCTACGCGGCGGGACACGTCCTCGTGGCCTCGGCCGATCACCCCGTCGGCCTCGACTGGGAACAGACCGGCGCGCTCGACACCCCGGAACGGGCCTCGCTGCTCGGCGAGCGGGACGAGGACCTGGCCCAGATCCTGACGGAGAAGACGGGCGAGGACATCGTGGCCTCCTCAGCACGCCTCTGGACCGCCCATGAAGCCCTGGTTAAAGCGGGCTCCGCCGAACCGCTTCTCGTGGAACAGCTCGGAGACCACGGCCTGGTGACCTTCAGCGCCGGGGAGTTCCGCGTGGCCACGATCCCCATCCACTGCGAACCGGGAGACCTCACCGTAGCCGTCGCCGTACCGAGAAGAAGATGATCATGCGCACTTACCTGTACCGGCACATCGTCACCCTGGATGAGACCAACCTCGTGGGAAACGTGTACTTCGCCCACTACCTGCACTGGCAGGGGCACTGTCGCGAGTACTTCCTCGCCGAACACGCCCCGGCCACGCTCAAGGAACTGCGCTCGGGCGACCTCGCGCTGGTCACCGTCAACTGCCAGATGAACTACTACGAGGAGTGCTTCGCCCTGGAGGAGATCGAGGTCCTCATGTCACTCGGCTCCTCCCAGGGCAGCCGGGTCACGATGAACTTCGACTTCAGGCGCGACGGGGCCCTGGTGGCGCGGGGCGGACAGACCATCGCCTGCCTCCGCAGAACTCCCGACGGCATGGCCCCCACCCCCATCCCCGAAGAACTGGCCACCGCCCTACTCGCCTTCTCCTGACCCCTCCCAAATGGCGACTCATCACACCGCCGGCACTGGGGGCGAGCGCCCTCGCCCGACGGCCGAGTGATCATCCGATGTCCGGCATGGCCCGCAGAGCGCCGAGGGCTGGTACCCTAAAGGCGGTCGTGGGGATCCTACGACCATGCCGCCTTAGCTCAGTCGGCCAGAGCACTTCACTCGTAATGAAGGGGTCAAGGGTTCGATTCCCTTAGGCGGCTCCAGATCAGAGGCCCCCACCGATCATCGGTGGGGGCCTTTTGCTAACACCCTTGCTAACAGGGTTTGCCGTCCCACGCTGAGCCTCATGGGTGGTTTAGGTCCTACTTCTGGCATTAACCACTTCTGGCACGATGTGCGTCCTATCGTGAACTTATGGATCTTCGGGAAGAGATGGACGCCGCGTTGCGGCGGGCGTTGCTCCCGTTCGACGAGGCGGGGGATTCATGGCGGTGATCGGGTTCAGGACGAGCGACCTGCCGGTGGCCGATCGGTTCACGGCCTGGTGCGACATGGCGAACGACGCGCTGGTTCCCAACGGCATCCGCAGCGAGCACGCGGCGGACTTCCAGGCAGAGCTGCGCCTGCAGGATCTCGGGATGGTGCGGCTCAACACGCTGAGCTACCTGCCGTTGGAGACGTACCGGCCCGCCAAGCTGATCCGGCGGTCCGATCCCGAGGAGCTCCAGCTCCTCATCACCCGGCGGGGAAGCCACAGAATCGTCCAGGGTGGCCGGGACGCGACGGCTTCCCCGGGTGAAGTGCTGCTTTACGATACCTCGCGCCCTTGGCACGGTTGGACAAGCACCAGCACGGTCCGGGGCATCATGGTGCAGTTTCCCCGGGCTGTCCTGCCGCTTCCGGAGAGTGAAATCCGGAAGCTCATTGTCCGGCCCTTGTCGGGGCGCAAGGGCATCGGCGCCCTCCTGACCGGTTGCCTCAGCCGGATGGCCGCCCACGCCGACTCCTACGCGGCGGCGGACGGCCCGCGGCTGGCCTCGATCGTCATCGACCTCGTCACCGCGCTGTGCGCCCACCACCTCGAACGCGACCGCACGGTGCCGTCGGAGACACACCATCGAACTCTCCAGCTGAAAGTCCGCGCCTACATCGAGCGACAGCTCGGCGACCCCCACCTGTCGCCGCAGAGCATCTCTATCGCCTGCCAGATCTCCGTCCGCCACCTGCATCGGCTCTTCGAAGGCGAGGAGCTGACGGTGTCCGCCTGGATACGCCGGCGTCGCCTCGAGCGCTGCCGGCGCGATCTCGGCGACCCCGCTCTCCTCCATCGCCCCATCCACGCGCTCGCCGCACACTGGGGGCTCACGGACCCCGCCCAATTCAGCCGCATCTTCCGCGCCGCCTACGGCATCTCTCCCAGCGAGTACCGCCAACAGGCCCTCCACATCCGCCAGGCCTCACCGGGAAGGGGAGGGGCGGCCTTCTAGAGGCAATGCCGCTAAGTTAGCGATCTTGTGCAGGTCGGGCTGGGTGTCCTGCGCTGGATGGCCGTGGCCGGTAGGTTGCGGCGGTGGCTGAAGCGCAGGAGTCGCCGGTGGGCGGCCGTTTGACTGATCACATTTCGCTGGGTGTGCTGGCTGCGGCGTTCTCACGGGATCTGATCGAGGAGGTTGTTGATGCGACCGGGGCGCGGGAGAAGCGGTCGCGGTTGTTGCCTGCGCATGTGATGGTCCGGTACGTGATCGGCTTGGGGTTGTTGTTCGGTCAGGCGTATGAGGAGGTCATGCGGCAGATGACCGGGACGCTGCGGCACCTGGGCTCCTGGGAGCGGGACTGGCGGGTGCCGTCGACCTCGGCGATCACCCAGGCGCGGCAGCGGCTGGGATCGGCGCCGCTGGAGGAGTTGTTCCACCGGGCGGCGGTACCGGTCGCGGACTTGGGCACCCAGGGCGCGTGGCTGCGCCGGCGCAGGCTGATGGCCATCGACGGGACGAGTTTCGATGTGCCCGACACCGAGGCGAATGTGGCGGCGTTCGGCAGGATGGGCAGCGGCCCCAAACAGTCGGCGTTCCCGAAGTTGCGGGTGGTGTCGCTGTCGGAGTGCGGGACCCACGCCGTCGTCGCGGCCGCGATGGGCTCGTGCCGCACGGGTGAACGTGAGCTGGCCACTGAGCTGATCGGTCATCTGGACGGTGACATGCTGGTCACCGCGGACTCGGGCTTCTACTCCTGGCAGCTATGGGACCTGTACACCGGCAGTGGTGCCGCGCTGTGCTGGCGGGTCGGCGCGGCGGTGGCGTTACCGCTGGTGCGGCGGCTGCCGGATGGCTCCTACCTGGCGCTGATCTTCGCGCCGGACACTCCGGCCAAGCGCAAGGCCGCGCTGCTGGCGGCGGCACGGGCCGGGGAACAGGTCGATCAGGACCGGGCCCGCGTGGTGCGGGCGGTGGAGTACACCGTGCCCGGCCGTGGCGGCCCGGACGGCGAGTTGATCTGCGTGATCACCACGATCCTGGACCCGGCCGAGCTGAGCGCACCGGAGGTCGCGTTCGCCTACCACCAAAGGTGGGAACACGAATCCGGGCTGGATGAGATCAAGACCCACCTGCGCGGCGGCGGCGGGATCCTCCGCTCCCGAAGCCCCGACCTGGTCGAACAGGAGATGTGGGGCATCTTGCTCGCCCACTACGCCATTCGGGAGCTGATGTGCCGGGCCGCCGATGAGGCCGAACTCGACCCTGACCGGGTCAGCTTCATCCGAACCGTCCGGGTCGTCCGCCGCCAGATCGATGATCCGGCGGCCTTTTCCCCCTGACCACCTATACGTGATCTTTGCGAGGGTCTTCGCTGAGATGCTGGACAGACTCAACCCCGAACGCCGGATGCGGACCTGCCCCCGCGTCGTCAAACGCGCCCGCCACAACTCCTACCGGGTCAAACGCGCCGCCGACGTCAGCGTCACCCACGCCAGCCCGCCGACCATCCAACTCGAAGGACTCCCAGCAGCGGCTTAACTTAGCGGCATTGCTTCTAGAGGCGGTTCCTTGCGGCCGCATCGGACGCCAGGCGCGCATTGCCAATTAGTTGGCATGCAGTATCAATGTGAGACACGTTCACGTGTGCCACCCTCTCATGAGGGGCCTGTGAGTTCCGATCAAAAGCGGACGAACAAGAAAGGGAAGAGCCCATGAATAAAAGGGCGAAACTGTCCGGCGCGCTCGTGACCCTGGGCATGGCCGCTGGATTGCTTTCCGTTCCGGCCACGGCGTCGGCGGATACCCAGGCAGTGTTCTCCAGCCCGGTGGTCCTCAGATTCGAAGACGGCACCGCCCTCTACCGGGACACCGCGGGAACTACGACTTTCGCCCCCCCGAGGAGGGCGACCACACTTACGTCCGGAAGCTGGACGGGGTATGTCCAGTTCAGCGACGGCGGCAAGACCTACTTCTGCGAGATGCAGACCCGTGACGTCAGCAGCAAGCTAACCGCGACATTGTTCGTATCGCGCCTAAAGGCGTCATGGTGCCTGTAACGGTAAGCCATTTCATCCTGACAGCGCTGGTCGGGATGGGTGTGAGAAGGCAGGGGTTGGGGCGAGGCGGGGCTCCCGGTAAGACAGCAGTCGACCAAGATTCGATACCCAACCAGGAGCCTCGGTAGCTGCCTTGCAGTGAGGCACGTGCCAGCGGCAAGCAGCCAGGCGCTCAAGTGCCTCTACACGGCGATCACGAGCCTGGACCCGACCGGGAGTTGAAACGCCGAGAAAGATCGAGGCTGGAAAGACAGCCAAAAATCGGCCCCTGACCAGCACGGACGCCAGTCAGGGGCTCCTTCGGGTATGCGGTGATGTAAGGCTAGAACCGGACGTTTACGGTTGAGCGAGCCAAATACGTGCGTAGCTTCGCCCTGATCGCAGAGGGTCACGCTTTTGGGGTCAGGGCGCAAACCGATCACCGCCTCGGCCTGGTCACCCTTGGACGGGTGTCTTAGGGGATGGTCACGTAAGGGCCGTAGAAGTTCTTGCCGTTGGTGATGTCCTGCAATACCGACTGGCAGTTCCCCTTGTTGCCGACCGAGAAGACGAAACTTTTTCTCTGACCTGCTGAGATGCTGAAGGCGCCGTTATCGGCTGCTTTGAAACCACCCTCGCACTGCAGGCGGAACCGCACGGTCAAAGTGGCACCCGCTCTCTTGTTGTAGGCCACGTCGTAACCCGCGGGAGAGCCGGAAATGCCGGTGGTGCATAGGTCGCCGTTCCCGAGATTGGTACACTTCGTCGGGCCAAAACCGGCTTTGCTGCTCGTGTCGGCCTGAGCCGCGGACGCGGAGAAGGAGGTCAGCGGCACAGCGGCACACACTACTGCGAGCGCAAGAGTGCCGATTCGACGACGTATGATCATTCGTTTACCCTTCCTTGGATTTATATCGCGTCGCGTGTTCCGGTTAGTGGTTCGCGAGCGCTGATTCCAGAATCAGGGAGTTCGGGGGGAATGTCATTGATTGTGCGTGCCACGTGCTTGGCAACCCGTGCCAACTACACGGGCTACGTTCTGGACCTACTCCGAAAGCGCGGGAGGCCGGGCAGGTCGGCGGGTTAACTGCCCAGGCTTCGGCGGAGACCTCAGGGGTTGCTTCCAGTACGGCAGTTGCGGTTTCCTATCCGTCTCGTTCGCGCCGCTCATAAGTTTTGTAGTGGCATCGACTTGATAGCGCCTGATATCGCCTTCGCCAGGCTGGCCAGTGTCTGATGTGGTGATCGCCATGATGCGGGTTGAGGACGGTCTTGCTCATAATCCGACGGATTTCGTTGCAGATCAGGGAAATCCGGGTGGATTTGTCCGGGCTTCCCGTGTGCCGTGCTTCGCGACTGGGAAACGCGCAGGTTAAGGTGCGTGATTCCCTCCCGCCTGAGCATACGGTTGGATGATCTTGCTAACGGGGATGCTAATGACAGGTCCGGACACCCCTGGACGACGATGGACTGAGAGACCCCGCAGAGCCCGCCCGAGCAGGCCCGGAAGACAGCTGTGGATGGTCCTGGACGATCGTGTCTTCACTCGTAATGAAGGGGTCAAGGGTTCGATTCCCTTAGGCGGCTCCACGTCAGAAGGCCCCCGCGAAGATCGCGGGAGCCTTCTGAGTGTCCAACTGCGTGACTACGGCTTTGGATCATGCCCAAAGATGCGGCCCATCTATCCGTATGTGGGGTGCTGGGGCCAGCCGGGCGGGGAGTCTTCCCAGTCTTCCTGGCGGCCGTATGGGGTGAGGTCGAGGATGCTGTTGGCGAAGACGAGCCGGTCCACGCCGCGGGAGGTGGTGTTGTACGTCCGGTAGACGTCGTCGCCGTCGCGCAGGAACACGCTCAGCATGAAGCCGCCACCGGCGCCGCAGTCGAGCGCGAACGACGTGCCGTGTGACGACACGAAGGGCACTGTCCAGCCCATACGCGCCTTGTACGCCTCGATCTGGGCGAGCGCCATGTTCGACACGGTCACCCACGTGACCCCGCGCTCGGCGAGCCCGGCCGGCCCGCCCACGGGGACGTTGTTCGTGAACCAGGTGCAGCCCGGGCAGTAGTGGTCGGGCCCGTTGTCCATGAATTGGTAGACGACCAGCTGTCCCCGGCCCTCGAACAGGTCGAGCAAGGTCTTCGTGCCGGTCGGCGTGTCGAACGCGTACCCGTTGGCGAACTTGACCATCGGGAGGCGGCGACGCCGCGCGGCGAGCGCGTCCTGAGCGCGGGTGGCTTCCTTCTCGGCCTTGAGCAGCTCGTCGCGGGCCTGCTGCCACTCCCCGGCTGAAACGATCTCCGGTTTCTCCATCCGCCGATTGTGCCCCGCGGCACCGACAGAATCCTTCCAGGTGGCCTCAGTAAGGGAGGAAGATCTGGCGCTGGGTCGCGCTGTCGTCGAAGGCTTCGAGTTGGGTCTGACCTTCGGTGGCGAGGGAGTCGAGCATGGTGTGCAGCAGTGCGGTGCACAGGACCGTGGGGCCGGCGTGGGAGTCGAAGGCGAAATCGGAGCTCACCGGCGCGAGCAGGACCTCGTCCGCGAGGTCGATGAGCCGGCCCACCGGTTGGTCGGTGATGAGAGCGATCTTCAGCCCGACGCGCCGCGCCCAGATGAGCCCCTGGGCGAGCTCGCGCGGGTAGCGCGGCAGCCCGATGGCCAGCACCCATTCGGCTCCCGATTGGGCTCCGCGGCTCAGCCGGTCCTCCAAGGTCGAACCCGCGACGTCCAGCACCCGTACGTCCGGGAGCACCTTTTCTGCGAGGTAGCCGAACAGGTGCGCCAGCGGCGCCGAGATCCGCAGTCCCATGACCAGAAGGGGACGCGACCTGGCCAGTTGGCCGGCCACCTGGCGAAGCTGGCTTGGATCCCGTAGACCGTCCCGCAGCCGCTCGAGGTCGCGGATCTCGGAGTTGACCAGTTTCTGGATCTCGTTGAGGTCCTCGGCGGGCAGCGCCGGCTGCGGGCCGCCGAACACCGATGAGCGCAGCGTGTCCCGGAACTCCGGGAACCCTCTGAACCCGAGCGCGGCGGCGAAGCGGGTGACCGATGGCTGGCTGACGCCGACGCGCTCGGCGATGTCGGCGCTGGTGAAGAAGGCGGCCTCCTGCGCGTGGTCGAGCAGGTAGCGCGCGATGCGGCGCTGCGAAGGAGAAAGCCGGTGGCCGTCGAAGAGTTCGCGCAGGTTCGCGGCGACCCGCGACGCGTCCGGCACGGCGAGCGACTGGCCGGTCTCCCTGGCACGCCCCATCGTCGGGCACCTTCCCTTCTCCATGGAGTGACAGACCCGGCGATGCCTCTCACCGCCCGGCAGGGCAGGGCCATCGGTCGGCCGCGTTACTTCATGAGTCGCGATGTTCCTGTGGGCTCAAAGCGAGCGCCGGGCGGCCCTGGTGGGGACCGCCCGGCTCGTTCAGTGCGCGACGACGACCGTCAGTTCTTCGGGCCGTTGCCGTTGAAGCGGGTCTTGCACTCTTGCAGCCTCACGTCGACCTGCTCGCCCCTGTCGACGGTGACGTGCACCGTCTCCAGGACCTCGCCGCTCGGGCGGGCACAGGTGAGCGTCCAGCTCTCCTTGAGGAACTTGCCTGGGCCGGTGGCCACGACGCCGTTCTCAGTGTAGGCGGGGGCGGGCCGCACCGAGGGGTTAACGTGCCAGGCGAACTTGCCGTTGGTCGGGGCGACCAGCGTGGACTCCAGGTGGGTGGGCACCGCCTTGGGCGGGTCCAGGACACCGCCCGTCTGCACGATCGGCGCGGTCCACAGGTTGAAGTCCTTCGTGATCGTCAGGACCGCGCCCTTCGGCGCCTTGCCCGTGATCACGGAGTGTCCGGCGGGGTCCGCCGCGTACTTCAATGCCACCATGAACGCCTCGCGGTTCGACTTGCCCGCGTAGCGGCCGGTGCCGAGGTAGTCCTCGATCACCTCGGGGTAGGTGTTGTTGGTCGACTGGGTCTTCATGATCTCGAACGTGAACCCGAGGCCGCGGGTGGCGTAGTACGACCAGTCCGGGGTCTCGCCGGTCGTCTCGTAGTCGAAGCCCGACTTCATGCCGGTGTAGCCGTTCTTGGCCGCCATCGCGTCGGTCAGGGCGGCGTAGACCGCCTCGTCCGGAGCGTCGCCCGCGCGCTTCTCCAGCGGCGGACGGAGAACGGTGTGACCGGAGGTGTGGTTGGTGATCAGGACGGTGACCTGGTTGGACGAGGTCAGGTCCATGATGTTCTGGATCTCGGGCTCGCTGCCGGGCCCAGGGCCGCGGTTGGTCGCGTTGGAACCCGCGTTGCTACCCCAGCCGAAGGGGTAGTTGCGGTTGATGTCGACCCCGGCGTTGCTCGCGCACGTCGGCGAGACGCCGCAGCTCGTACGCCGGTTGATGGTGAAGCCGTCCACGTTGACGACGGGGACGAAGATGACCCGTGCCTGGTCGAGCAGGCGCGTGATCTCCGGGTCCTTGCCGTCGTTCTTGATCAGGTCGTAGGCGAACTCCATCGTGTGCTCGCCGGAGGGCCACTCGTTGCCGTGGTGCACGCCCATCATGAACAGGACCGGCTTGCCGTCTGCGGTGTTGACGTGGCGGGTCACCTCGATGCCGTACACCTCGCGGCCCTGGCGGGTCCTGTGCGGCAGCGTGACGTGCTTGACGAGGTCGGGGTACCGCTTGCTCAGCGCGAGCATCTCGTCGTTGTAGTCGGTGATGGTCCGGTAGGTGGTCCGGCCGCTGGGCAGAGTCGTCGCCTGCTCCGCCGCCTGGACGGCCGCTTTTGTGCCGGCCGACTCGGCGAAGCTGGTCGCGGCCGCCGGAATGCCGAGACTTCCCAGCAGTCCGACACTCAGCGCGAGCGTTAGAACACGTTTCTTGCCACTCCAGGTCGCGGGGGGCTGCGAGCCTCTTGAAGACATGCTGGACCCTTTCTAGCTGCGGACGAATTGGAACCAGAAAGGCGCCCTTTTCCCCGAGCTGTTCTTGCGGGCATGCTTTTGAAAGCCCAACGACGGGCCATTGATTGGAAAGTTGTAGGTAGTCTTGGCTATGAAAGTTTGCCTGTCAACCCTCTTGGCCAGGAGCCCTTTTCCGCACAGACACGGGATGCCGGGGGTGTTTTTCCGCACACACGCGCAACGCCGAGGGTGAGGGGTGTCCTGCTTGGGCGGTGGCGGCGGTTGCCCGGGTTGGGAAGGCCCTCGCGGATGGATCCGCGAGGGCCTTCTTCAGGGGCGTTCGGCTAACGGGTCACCAGCCGACGGCGACCAGTAGCCACTGGGGGTTTCCGTGGGAGACGAACGAGGACTGCCCGGCGTAGTCGTCGTACGGGAAGCCGTAGGCCAGGTGGTTGATGGCGTGGTCGTGCCAGAACTTGGCGTAGTAGTTCGCCGGAGCCGCCAGGTAGTAGTTGGCCAGGGGGGCCGGCCTCCCTCGTTGGATCATGGAACGCGATGGGGGGGACATCAGTGGCATAGCAGCTCCTGACGTGGACGGGATCAGCGCACGACGCAAGACGCGCCGGCCCAGGGACGCAGGGCCGAGCTGGTGCGCGACGGATCGGCAACACGCAAGAGAGCGCTCTCTCGTTAGCAGCTTTATGGACGTTTGTCGAATCGTCAAGATGAACTGTTTGGAACATTCAGATCACGGCAAATGTCGCGCCGGCACCCACGTGAGTGGTGAGCCAGTGGTTCCCACCCAGACCGGTGACGTCCAACGGGCGATGGCGAGGTCTGGTGTCACGTCTAGTCAGGCGCGTACGGTGTTCGACGCTACGGCGAATTCGGGTGTGAGCGGGGTTGCGTGATGAGTGCGGATGCGCGAGTTGAACGGGCCAGATTGCTGTATGAGCGTGCGGTCTTCGGCGGCGATGCCAGCGTGCTACCGACAGCCGACCGGGAACTGGACGGGGTGGAGGCGGATCTCGCCCTGGCGCGCGGCCGCGTCGTGCATGCGCGTTTCCTTGAGGACGGAAAGGAGGACCCGCAGGAGTTGGCGCTGTTCGAGCGTGCGGCGGAGCTCTATCGGAAGCTCGGCGACCTGCGCGGCGAGGGGGAGTCGCTGCTCTGGGTCGGCATCTTCCACCAGTTCGTCCGTCACGACAACGTTGCCGCGGTTCCAGCGCTTGAACGCTCGCAAGCGCTTGCGGCGCAGGTCGGTGACAAGCTGACCTTGTCCTACGCGCTTCGGCACATGGGCATCGCGGAGCATATGGCCGGACGGTTGGATGCGGCGCGGGAGCGCTTGGAGGAGTCTGTGCGGCTTCGCCGGGAACTCGGTTTCCTCCCCGGTGTAGCCGCGAACCTGGTCGGGCTGGCCTACATCGCCGCTGCGCAGAGTCGCCGTGCGGAGGCGCTTGCGTTGGTCGCAGAGGCAGCCGCGATCGCCGAAGCCAGCGGCGCGAAGGGCATCATGCGCCAGATCGACGAGGCCCGCACGCACCTATAGAAAGCCCTCGAACGTCGGACCAGGCGGTGGTCGACCCTTCGAACCCCGGTCGCTCCACCTGGACCCACGGCCGCCGGTCCTGGACCGGCTGCCCCCCAAAAAATTATGTTGCCGACCCTGTTACGTCACCTTCGGGCAGAGGGTGCCGTTGGCCGGGGGGGTCAGGGACAGCAGGTAGCGGTCTACGGCTTCGTCTACGCAGGTGGAGCCGGTGCGGTAGGCGGTGTGGCCGTCGCCGTCGTAGCTGAGGAGGACGCCCGACGTCAGTTCCGAGGCCAGGGACTTGGCCCACTCGTACGGTGTGGCCGGGTCGCGCTGGGTGCCGACGACCACGATCGGGGGCGAGCCGACGGCCTTGAGGGGCTTGTTGGTGCCCGTCGGCTTGACCGGCCAGTACTCGCAGGGCAGTGAGCCCCACATGACGTACGCCCCGAAGTGCGGGGACTCCTTCTGCGCCGCCCGCGCGGCGTCCTCGTACGCGGAGATCTTGTGCGGGTACGGATGGTCGAGGCAGTTGATGGCCATGTTGGCCTCGGTCTGGTTGGAGTACGTGCCGTCCTGGTGGCGGTCGACCAGGATGTCGGCGAGCTTCAGCAGCGTCGTGCCGTCCCCGCGGAACGCCTGGCCCAGGGCGGCACGAAGGACCGGCCACGAGCGCTTGTCGTAGAGCGCGGTGACGATGCCCAGCGTCGTCCAGGACTCGTCGATCTTGCGGCTGTCGCCCGTGTTGTTACGCAGCGGGTGCTGGTCGGTGGCCTGCAGCAGGTTCGAGAGCTGCGTCAGCGCCATGTCGGTGTTCCTGGAGGAGAACGGGCACGAGGACTCCTTGAAGCAGTCCTCCAGGAACGAGCGGAACGCCACCTCGAAACCGCGCGCCTGGGCGGCGTTGATGTCCGGCACGGGCGGGAGGACGGGGTCGATGGCCCCGTCCAGGACCATGGCACGGATCTTCTTCGGGAACAGGTCCGCGTATACCGCGCCCAGGTACGTGCCGTACGACTTGCCCAGATACGTCATGCCCTTGTCGCCCAGCACCGCCCGCAGGACGTCCATGTCGCGAGCGGCGTCGGCCGTGCCGACGTGCGGCAGGAGCTTGGCCGACTTGGCCTCGCACCCCTCCGCGAACTCCTTGGCCCCCTTCGCCAGCGCGGCGACCTCGGCGGGGTTGTCGGGCGTCCCGTCCAGCCCGATGAACTTGTCCAGCTGGGCACCGGTGAGGCAGTGGACGGGCGAAGACTCGCCCACGCCTCGCGGGTCGAACCCCACGGTGTCGAACCGGGACAGGATGGCCGGGCTCAGCACCGTCTTGGCGGCCCGGGCGTACTCGATGCCGGACCCCCCGGGTCCTCCGGGGTTGAGCAGGATCGAGCCGACCCGGTCGCTCCCTGTGGCCGGGAGCCGCACCACGCTGATCTTGATTCGCTCGCCGCCGGGGTCGGCGTAGTCGAGCGGGACATCCATCCGGCCGCACTGGAAGTTGTCCTTGCAGGGAGTCCAAGCGATCTTCTGCGTGTAGAAGGGCGCGAGCGCCTCCGAAGGCGCCAGGGTGGCGGCCGCGCCGGCCGGGGGGTCGACCGGAGACGACCCGTCCGCGGGATGGTCCGCGTCCCCCTTGGCGGAGCACCCGGAGACGATCAGCATCGCCGCGACAAGAGCGGTAGCCGTACGGCTAGCGCCTGAAAAGCGCATCATGCGCCGACCACCTATCCCCCGTTGTGGAAACGCCGCCAGTTGATCAACCGCGCGGCGCTTAGGTTGTACCCCGCCCACCTGGGCTTTCACTCCTCGGCGGAATCCTGTCCGCCGTACTTCGCGTCGTGCTGCCGGCGCGGCGCGCACACGCTCGCCCGCGAGCAGGCGCATCTGCGTCCTCCGTCGTTCAACCGCACGACGACCGAGTCGGAAGGCACGTTGTGCCCGACGACGGTTCCCGCGCCCTCGGGCGTGTCCACCGCGAGCCCCACGCGCGGCGCCGATGCCCGGAACTCCTGATACAGCGGGTGCTCGTACTTCAGGCAGCACATCAGGCGCCCGCACGCTCCGGCGATGCGCAGCGGGTTGACCGGAAGATCCTGGTCCTTGGCCATGCGGACCGACACCGGCTCGAAGTCCTTGAGGAAGGTCGCGCAGCACAGGTCGCGGCCGCACGGGCCGATGCCGCCTTGCAGCCGCGCCTCGTCACGCGGCCCGATCTGCCGTAACTCGACCCGCGCCCGCAGGTTGCGTGCGAGGTCGCGGACGAGCGCGCGGAAGTCGACCCGGTGCGGAGCCGAGAAGTACACCGTGTAGACGTTGTCGGCGTCGAGGTAGTCGACGCCGACGATCTTCATGGGCAGCTCGTGCCTCTTGATCAGGCGCTTGGACACGCTGCGGGCCTCGGCGCGCCGGCGACGGTTCCCCTCGTCACGCCCCAGGTGCTCGTCGTTCGCGATGCCCTCGCAGACCGGCAGGCCGTCGATGTCCTCGCTGACCCACTGCGGCGCCCACACGCACTCGGCGACCTCGGGACCGGCGTCCGTCGGGACCAGCACCTTGTCGCCGACCTTGGGACTGTGGCCGCCCGGATCGAGGTAGTACAGCCTCCCGTAGCGAGCAAAGCTCACGGCCATGATCATGCCCATGGGACGCCTCGGCCTCCTCGCCGGTACAGCTCGCGCACAGGCGCGAGCGCACGCTCGCGCACAAGCACACACACGCGAACCGATGCGCGCTTGGGCCCCACATTACGCGCACATAGGTTCCGGGAGGCAATACCCCACCCGGCGTGGCTAGCACTTGGCGCTGTCGCCCATGCAGGCGGAGTCGACGATGTTGGAGACGCCCGGCAGGGGCTCGACGGCCTCCCGTACGGCCCGCCGGTCACCTCCCGGCCGGAGCTCTCCTGCCGGCCCATGCGGAGGAAATTACGAGCGGGGCCGCCACAGGGAGATGGTCATCGCCTCGACGGCGATCTGGGGGTTCACGTTGGCGGCCAGCCGCTCGCGGCAGAGCATGATCGCGTCGATCCGCCGCAACGTGTCCTCCGGCGAGTTCGATCGCGCCAGCGCGGCGAGGTCGGCGCCGCGATCTTCGGTGGACAGCTCCACCTGGGCCCCGAACTGCACGGCCAGCACGTCACGGTAGAAGGCGACCAGGTCGAGCAGCGCCACGTCGAGCGAGTCGCGCTTGATGCGCGTCGCCCGCGACTTCTGCTTGTCCTCCAGATCCTTCATCGCCCCCGCGCCACCGCGGACGAGGCCCCTGTTGAGACCCTTTCCCGTGGAGCCCTCGCCGTAGATCTTGCGCAGCTCGGTCGTCTCGGACTCGTTGAGGTGGCTGGTCGCCTCCTCGGCGTCCTCCGACGAGGTCTTGACCAGGCGCTCAGCGGCGTCGACGCACTCGCCGACGCCCGTCAGCGAACGCGGCAGCGACAGGACGGCCTCGCGGCGGTGGCGCACCTCCTCGTCCAGGGCGAGCCGTCGCGCCCGTCCGACGTGCCCCTGGGTGGCACGCGCGGCGAACCGCGCCATCTCCGGCGGCACGTTGTCGCGCGTGGCCAGCACGTGGGCGACCGCCGCCGTCGACGGCGTGCGCAGCGTGACGACCCGGCACCGGGACCGGATGGTGATCACCATGTCGTCCGGGGACGGCGAGCACAGGAGCCACACCGTGCGCGGCGGCGGCTCCTCGATGGCCTTGAGCAGGGCGTTCGCGGCGGCCTCCGTGGCACGGTCGGCGTCCTCGAACAGCATGACCCGCCACCGCCCGAGCGTGGGGGCTCCCGAGGCGCGCAGCACCAGCTCGCGGGTCTGCTTGACGCTGTACGACAGCCCCTGCGGACGTACCACCTCGACGTCGGGGTGGGAGCCGACGCTCACCTGGTGGCACATGTCGCAGTGGCCGCAGCCCCCGTCGGGGCAGAGGAGGGCGGCGGCGAAGGCCTGGGCGGCCTCGGAGCGCCCCGACCCGGGCGGGCCGGTGAACAGCCACGCGTGGGTCATGCCCGCGCCGCGCCCTCCCGCGAGGGCCTCGGCACCGGCCGCCGCAGCGCGCTGCAGCACGGCCGCCGCCTGCTCCTGGCCCACCAGGTCGTCGAAGACTGTCACGCAGGCCAGGTTAGTCGCGGATGGCGGGCATCGTGCCGGTGATGGCCTCGGTCTCCTGCGGGACGGGATCGGGAAGGATCTCGCGGACACGGTCCTGAATCAGCCGGGAGATCTCCTCCTGCGTCTGGAGGCCGTCCACGACGAGGTAGCGGTCGGGGTCGGCGGCGGCCAGCGCCCGGAACTCGCGGCGGACCCGCTCGTGGAACTGCAGGGGCTCGGACTCGATGCGGTCGGCGGGCGACCCGAGCCTGGAGAGCCCGACCGACGGCGGCACGTCGATCAGCACGGTGAGATCGGGCACCAGCCCGCCCGTGGCCCAGGAGTTGACCTTGGCGACGTCCTGCGGCTCCAGCTCGCGCCCGGCTCCCTGGTAGGCCAGCGACGAGTCGACGTAGCGATCGCAGGTGACCATCGCCCCCCGGTACAGCGCGGGCCGGATGACCTTCTCGACGTGCTCGGCGCGGTCGGCGGCGTACAGCAGCGTCTCGGCGCGGGCGGAGAGCCCCTGATGGGCGGCGTCCAGCAGGATCGCCCTGAGTCGCATGCCGACCTTGGTGGAACCGGGCTCCCGGGTCTGGACGACGTCGAAGCCCTGGTCACGCAGCCAGATGGCGACGAGCCGCGACTGGGTCGTCTTGCCCGACCCCTCGCCGCCCTCGAAGGCGATGAACAGGCCGCGCGACTGGTCGGCGGTCTCGGGGACGAACCGCTCGCCTCGCAGGGCGGCCATCAGGTCGGCCCCGATGGGCACCTCGCGCCGGTCGTCCATCTGCCGCAGGGCGAGCGCGCCGACGACGACCGCCACGATGGCCCCGATCAGCATGACGAGGTTGGGGCCGTCGAAGTTGTAGACCACCCCGGCGCCGATCGAGAACCTGTGCTTGCCGAAAAGTCCGGCGAGGGCGGGGGCGACGGCGACCACGAGGAGGAGGGTGACCCGGGCGAGGGACTGCAGGAAGGAGAACGTGCGGCCGCGCATGCTGTCTTCGACTTCCAGGCCGATCAGCGTGTACCCGATGATCCACGCGATGCCGGCGCACGCGCCGAGCACGACGACCAGCATGACCACGATCACCAGGTTGTGGATCAGCGCGGTCGCGGCGAGCACGATGCCGGCCGTGACGATCGCCAGCCCGAACAGGCGCCGCCGCGACAGCTCGCTCAGCAGTCGCGGGCCGAAGAAGATGCCGAGGGCCATGCCGATGAAGACCGCGGCGAAGACCATGCCGTACGCGGCGTCCCCGCCGCCGAGCGTGACGACGTACACCTTGGCGATGCCGATGACCGCGCCGCCCGCCGCGAACGCGCCGAGCATGCCGATGACCAGGCCGCGCACCATGCGGTTGGCTCCGACGAACCGCCAGCCCTCGACGATCTGCTTGAGCATCGACGGCGTGGAGACCCGGGTGACGTGCCCCTTGGGGATGCTCTTGAGTGTGAAGATCAGGAACGCGGAGACCAGGTAGGCGAGGGCGTTGATGACCAGCGCCGGATGCGCGGGCTCCCACGCCAGGCTTGGGACGGCCTTGCCGAGCACCTCGACGACCACGGAGATCACCGCGAACAGCGCCGCGGCGACCGGCGCCGTGCCGTACGTCACCAGAAGGTTGAGCTGGTTGGCCTCTTCCAGCCGCTCCTTGGGGACGAGGTTGGGCACGGTCGCGTCCTTGGCGGGCACCCAGAAGAGGTTCACGCACTCCACGAGGAACGTGGCGACGATGATCCACTGGTAGCTGTTGACCAGCGGGATCGACAGCACGAGCGCGAACCGCAGCAGGTCGCTGAAGAACATCGTGAGCCGCCGGTCGAACCGGTCGGCGAACGCGCCCGCGAGCGGTCCGAGCAGGACGGCGGGCAGCATCTTGACGACGAAGACGCCGCCGATGGCGAGGCTCTGCGCCTGGTAGCCGGAGTCGCGGGTGAGGTACGCCGCGAAGGCCGTGATCGCGATGATGTTCAGCCAGTCGCCCAGGCTGCAGACCGCCATGGCCGTCCAGAGCCGGCGAAATGGTGCGTTCGCCAGCACGTGCGGGGGTTTACGACGCGTAGCGGACCGGCCGGAGGTGGTCATGATGTCAGCGTATCCAGGTGCTCGCTGGGCTGGGGCGGATCGGAGGCAGGACTGAATCGCCCGCCTGCTCCTCTACCGAGCGTATTACCTACCCGGCGTCCCTCGCAGGCGACATGCAGGAAAGGTCGGAATGATCCCGCATTGAACGGGTACCCGAAGCGTCCAGCCCTCACCGGAAGGCAACAGCCCCTTCACCGGCGACAGCGAAAGAGTCACCGGGACGCGGCCCGCGTCCGAGAAAGGTGGAGTCCCCTACAGGTCACCCTCTTGCCAAGGATAAGGTAATGCTGTCCTAATTTAGGCAAGGCTAAGGCAAGCGCCAAGGAGACCACAGTGTTCGCGAGCTACCTCATCGGTCTGAGAGAGGGTCTCGAGGCAACCCTTGTGGTGTCCATCCTTGTCGCCTTCCTGGTCAAGAGCGACCGCCGCGACAGGCTGCCGCTCGTCTGGGGCGGGGTCGCCGCGGCCGTGGCCCTGTCGGTCGCGTTCGGCGCGCTGCTCACCTTCACCGCCGCCCAGCTCGACTCGCGCCAGCACGAGCTCTTCGACGCGATCGCGTCGCTCGCCGCCACCGTGTTCGTCACCTTCATGATCTTCTGGATGCGCACGGCCGCCCGGCGCCTGTCCGGCGACCTGCGGGCCAAGCTCAGCGACGCGCTCAACCTCGGCGCCGGGGCCGTCGTGGTCATGGCCTTCCTCGCGGTGGCGCGCGAGGGCCTGGAGACCGCGCTGCTCTTCTTCGCCGCCGCACAGGGCTCGACCACCAGCGCCACCCCGCTCATCGGCATCAGCCTCGGCCTCGCCACCTCGGTCGCGCTCGGCTGGGCCCTGTACAAGAGCGCGCTGCGCATCAACCTCGGCAAGTTCTTCACCTGGACCGGCCTGCTGCTGATCGTGGTCGCCGCGGGCATCTTCAAGTACGGCGTGCACGACCTCATCGAGGCCGGCGTGGTCCACGTGCTGGACGCTCCCGCCTTCGACCTGACGGGCGCCCTGCCCCCCGACGCCTGGTACACGACCCTGCTCAGCGGGATCTTCAACTTCACCCCGCAGCCCAGCATCCTCGAGACCATCGCCTGGCTGGCCTACCTCGTGCCGGTGCTGGTGCTGTTCATCGTGCCGCCTCGCAAGGGGCCGGGCGCCTCCCCCGCGCCGTCCGCGACCGCCGCGTCCACCTCCTCCTGATCCCTTCCTTCCTCATGACCTCGGTCCACCCGAACTGGAGAACCATGCGTACCCCCCTTGCCCTCACCGCCGGCGCGCTGGCCCTGGCAGGGCTCACCGCCTGCTCGTCGACGAGCGGCGGGGGCGACACGTCCGCTCAGTCCTCCGGCAAGCCCGGCAAGATCACCGTCGCGGCCTCGGACACCGACTGCAAGGTCTCCACGGCCGCCCTGCCCGCCGGGACCTCGACGTTCTCGATCACCAACGGGGGCAGCAAGGTCACCGAGTTCTACGTGTACGCCGCCGGCGACCGCGTGATGGGCGAGGTGGAGAACATCGTCCCCGGGCTCACCCGTGAGGTCATCGTCGAGCTGCCCGCGGGGACGTACGAGGCGACCTGTAAGCCGGGCATGATCGGCAAGGGCATCCGCAACCCGCTGAAGGTGAGCGGCGCGGCCGTACCGCTCTCCGACGACGCCAAGCTCGCCCAGGCGGCCACGGACTACGAGCGGTACGTCAAGAGCCAGACCGACACGCTGCTCGTCAAGGCCCAGGAGTTCGTGGACGCCGTCAAGGCGGGCGACATCGACAAGGCCAAGGCCCTGTACCCGGTCTCCCGGACGTACTGGGAGCGCATCGAGCCGGTCGCGGAGAGCTTCGGCGACCTTGACCCGGCGATCGACGCCCGCGAGGACGCGGTGGAGCCCGGCGCCGAGTGGACGGGCTTCCACAAGATCGAGAAGGATCTGTGGGTCGCCAAGGACATCAGCAAGGACGGCCCGCTCGCCGACAAGCTGATGACGGACATCAAGAAGATCGTCGAGAAGGCCACGACCGAGAAGATCCAGCCTCTCAAGCTCGCCACCGGCGCCAAGGCGCTCCTGGACGAGGTCGCCACCAAGAAGATCACCGGCGAGGAGGACCGCTACTCGCACACCGACCTGTGGGACTTCGCCGCCAACCTCGAGGGGTCCAAGGGCGCGATCGCCGCCCTGCGCCCGGTCCTCACCGAGCGCGCCCCCGACCTGATCAAGACGCTCGACGAGAAGTTCCCGGCCGCCGAGGACGCCCTGGGCAAGCACCGGTCAGGCGACGGCTGGAAGCTCCACACCGAGCTGTCCAAGGCCGACCTGAAGGAACTGTCCGACGCCATCAACGCTCTCGCGGAGCCCATCAGCAAGGTCGCCGCGGTGGTGGCCCAGTGAGCCGGCCAGGCCCCGCGGCGCGACCGCTGACGGGCAGGCCGGCAGGCGAGGAGGCGAAGTGACGCAGATCAACCGCCGCAGGCTGTTCGGCATCGGGGCGGCGGGCGTGGCCGCCGTCGGGGCCGGGGCCTTCGCGACCCACGCCGTCCTGGAGGGCCCCGCGCCCGCCGCCGCGGCCTCGGCCTCCGACCCGGTGCCGTTCTACGGCGAGCACCAGGCCGGCATCGTCACCCCCGCCCAGGACCGCCTGCACTTCGTCAGCTTCGACGTCATCACCAAGAAGCGCGCCGAACTGGTCGACATGCTCCAGGAGTGGACCGCGGCGGCCGCACGGATGACCCAGGGCAAGGACGCCGGGACGTTCGGAGCCGTCGGCGGCGCGGTCGAGGCCCCGCCGGACGACACCGGCGAGGCGCTGGGCCTGCCCGCGTCGGGGCTGACCATCACCATCGGCTTCGGGGCGTCGCTGTTCGACGACCGTTTCGGGCTCGCGGGCAAGAAGCCCGCCGCCCTGGCCGACCTGCCGAAATTCCCAGGCGAGGACATCCTCGCGGAGATCTCCGGCGGCGACATCTGCATCCAGGCCTGCGCCCACGACCCGCAGGTCGCGGTGCACGCTGTACGCAACCTCGCGAGGATCGGGTTCGGCAAGGTGTCGGTCCGCTGGTCCCAGCTCGGCTTCGGCCGCACGTCCTCGACCTCGCGCTCCCAGGCCACCCCGCGCAACCTGCTGGGCTTCAAGGACGGCACCAACAACCTCAAGCTCGAAGACGCCACCCTGCTCAGGCAGCAGCTGTGGGTCGCACCCGGGGACGGGGCCGCGTGGATGACCGGCGGCAGCTACATGGTCACGCGCAAGATCCGCATGAACATCGAGACCTGGGACAGGACCTCCCTGTCCGAGCAGCAGCAGATCTTCGGCCGCGACAAGGGCGAGGGCGCGCCGCTCGGCAAGAAACAGGAGTTCGACCAGCTCGACTTCGCCGCCAAGAACACCGACGGCACCCCGGTCATCGCGATGGACTCCCACGTACGGCTCGCGCACCCCTCGACGCACGGGAACGCCCACCTGCTCCGGCGGGGCTACAACTACGTGGACGGCTCCGACGGGCTGGGACGGCTCGACGCCGGGCTGTTCTTCATCGCCTACCAGCGGGACCCGCACAAGCAGTTCGTCCCCATCCAGATGGAGCTGGCCCGCAAGGACTCGCTGAACGAGTACATCAAACACATCTCCAGCGGCCTGTTCGCCTGCCCGCCCGGGCTCCGCGACGCCGGCGACTACTGGGGCCGAACCCTGTTCGCCTGACGCTCTGCCAGGGACTGCTCGGACTGAACGCGTAAGGACGCCTCACGGCGAGCGTGAGGCGTCCTCAGAGGGGCGTCAGGACTTGGCGCCGGCCTTCGCGCGCGGGCGCTTGGGAGCCGGGCCACGGGCGCGACGCTCCGCAAGAAGCTCGGCGGCACGCTCGATGGTGATCTCCTCCACGGAGTCTTCCTTGCGCAGCGACGCGTTGGTCTCGCCGTCGGTCGCGTACGGCCCGAAACGGCCCTCCTTGACTACGACCGGCTTCTTGGAGACCGGGTCCACGCCGAGCTCCCGCAGCGGCGGAGCGGCGGCCGCACGGCCGCGTCCCCGCTGCTTGGGCTGGGCGAACAGCTCCTTGGCCTGCTCGATCGTGACCGTGAAGAGCTCCTCTTCCGAGCCCAGCGAGCGCGAGTCGGTGCCCTTCTTGATGTAGGGCCCGAACTTGCCGTTCTGCGCCGTGACCTCCTCGCCGTCGATCTCACCGAGCACGCGGGGCAGGGACAGCAGCTTGAGCGCGTCCTCCAGCGTCACGGTGTCCAGCGACATCGACTTGAGCAGGGAGCTCGTACGCGGCTTGGCGGCGACCTTCTTGGTCTTCTTCTTGCCGTCGGCGGGCGGCTCCTCCTCGGGCAGCAGCTCGGTGACGTATGGCCCGAAACGCCCAGTCTTGGCCACGATCATGTGCCCGGAGGCCGGATCGACCCCCAGCTCGCGCTCGCCGCTCGGCTGGCTGAACAGCTCCTCGGCCTTCTCGGCCGTGAGCTCGTCGGGCGCGAGATCCTCGGGAACGTTGACCCGGGCCCCGTCGCGGTCGAGGTACGGGCCGTACCGCCCGACGCGGATGACGATGTCGGTGCCCTTGATCGGGAACGAGCTGATCTCCCGGGCGTCGATGTCGCCGAGGTCGCTGACCAGCTCCTTCAACCCGTCATCGCCCTGCTCGCCGTAGTAGAACCTGCGCAGCTCGGGCACCCGCTCGGCCCTGGCGTTGGCGATGTCGTCGAGGACCTTCTCCATCTCGGCGGTGAAGTCGTAGTCGACGAGGTTGCCGAAGTGCTGTTCGAGCAGGTTGACCACGGCGAACGCCAGGAAGGACGGCACCAGCGCCGTGCCCTTCTTGAAGACGTAACCCCGGTCGAGGATCGTGCCAATGATCGACGCGTACGTCGACGGGCGGCCGATCTCGCGGTCCTCCATCTCCTTGACCAGCGACGCCTCGGTGAAGCGGGAGGGCGGCCTGGTCGAGTGACCCTCTGCCGCCAGCTCCAGGGCCGTCAGCGCCTCGCCCTGGCTGAGGTTCGGGAGCCTGCTGACCGAGTCGTCACGCGCGGACGAGGGGTCGTCCGCGCCCTCCACGTACGCCTTCAGGAAGCCGTAGAACGTGATCGTGCGGCCGGAGGCGCTGAACTCGACGTTCTCACCGGTGCTGGAGGTGCCCGCGATGCGCACGCTGACCGACTCGCCGACGGCGTCCTTCATCTGGGAGGCGACTGTGCGCTGCCAGATCAGCTCGTACAGCCGGAACAGGTCCTGGGTGAGCCCGGTCTCCCCGGGCGTGCGGAACTCGTCCCCAGAGGGCCTGATGGCCTCGTGAGCCTCCTGGGCGTTCTTGACCTTGCTCGCGTACACCCTAGGCTTGTCCGGGACGTACTCGGGGCCGTACAGCCTCACGGCCTGGTTCCTGGCGGCGGTCAGAGCGGTCTCGGACAGCGTCGTGCTGTCGGTACGCATGTAGGTGATGAAGCCGTTCTCGTACAGCTTCTGCGCGACCTGCATCGTGTACTTGGCGGAGAAGCCGAGCTTCCGGCTCGCCTCCTGCTGCAGCGTGGTGGTACGAAAGGGCGCGTACGGCTTCCGGGTGTACGGCTTGCTCTCGACCGACGTGACCGAATAGGGCGAGCTCTCCAGGCGCTGCGCCAGGGCGCGTGCGGCCTGCTCGTCCAGGTGGAGGGTGTCCGGGCTCTTGATCGTGCCGGTGCTGGCGAAATCGCGGCCCTGGGCGACCCTGCGGCCGTCCACGCCGGTCAGCGTGGCGTTGAAGGTCCTCGGGTCCTCGTCGCGGCCGGTGTCGAAGAGCGCCTGCAGGTCCCAGTAGTCGGCCGAGGTGAACGCGATGCGCTCGCGCTCGCGCTCCACGACCAGCCTCGTGGCGACCGACTGCACGCGGCCGGCCGACAGGCGGGGCTTGACCTTCTTCCACAGGACCGGGCTGACCTCGTAGCCGTAGAGCCGGTCGAGGATGCGGCGCGTCTCCTGCGCGTCGACCAGGCGGAGGTTCAGGGCGCGCGGGTTGGACACCGCGTCGCGGATCGCCTGGGGCGTGATCTCGTGGAACACCATGCGGTGCACGGGAACCTTGGGCTTCAGCACCTCCTGGAGGTGCCAGGCGATCGCCTCGCCCTCGCGGTCCTCGTCAGTGGCGAGGTAGAGCTCGTCGGCGTCCTTGAGCAGCTGCTTGAGCTTGGACACCTGCGACTTTTTGTCCGGGTTGACAACGTAGAGAGGCTCGAACTCGTGGTCCACGTTGACCCCGAGGCGGGCCCATGCCTCGCCCTTGTACTTCTCGGGGATGTCGTCGGCCTTTTCGGGCAAATCCCGAATATGACCGATGCTGGACTCCACGATGTAGCCGCGCCCGAGGTACCCAGCGATCGTCTTCGCCTTCGCGGGCGACTCGACGATCACCAGGCGGGTTCCGCCGGCGTTGCCGTTGTTGGCTGGCACGCTGCTTCCTACCTCGCTGTTCGCTGTCGTTCTCCTGCCGATCATTCACGGAGCGCCTAGGGCGACGCTCCGATTGATCCGTCACAGGCATGAAGGTAACCCGTCGGACTACCCGGTCGCTTGCCGGTGTTCCACCTACCTGGACCCGATACCCACGAGGACGCAGAATAGAGCCCAGAGAGTGCCAGCGTCCCCTTGCACACCCTTCGGAGACTAACTGCTGTGCTCGAGTACTCCTATTTGGACCTGTATCTCCCGCGCGGGACCTCGCGGGAAACCGCCCGCAGAGTTCTTACTGAACATGCCGAATACGGACATTGGGAGCTGGACCTCCAGCGGCTGTATCCCGATGGCCGTCGGTACGTACGGCTGCGCCGCAAGATCCTACGAGTGGCCAGCACACTGTAATCCCCGTCGGCCCCACTGTAACCCCCCGGACATGGCTTTGCCCGCTCCGGGCCGCGCCCCCGGAACGGGCAAAGCATCTGTGCTCCGCCGCGCGAGTCCAGCTCAGCGGCCCAGTACTGCGGCCGTCCTCGCAACGGCGAAGCGTCTATGACTCCGCCGCTCTCACGGCGAAGGGCTCACTACCTCACCGCACTGAACGGCGAAGGACTTACTCCCTCACCGGACTCTGGCGGCGAAGGGCCTGCGGCTCCACCGCACCATCACGGCGAAGGGTTCATGGCTCCACCGCACCATCACGGCGAAGGGTTCATGGCTCCACCGATCTCACGGTGGAAGCTCTGCGATCGGCCGCCGGATCACGGCGAAATGATCTGGAGCCACAGCCTGGTCACCTCCGGCGGAGGCGGAGGCGACGGGTGCCTGCGAACAGGGTGGCCGAGGCGGTGAGCAGACCCCCCACGAGAAGGGCCACCAGCGAGCCGGCGTTCATGCCCGTGACGCCCAGTGGCTGCTCGGCGCTCATCAGGCCCGTGGTGACCGGCAGGTCGCGAGCCGGCGTGCTGTTGACGATGCCCGTGGCCGGGGTGCCGGACAGGACCTTCCCGACCGGCCCGAGCGGGCTGTCGGCCGTGGGCACCGGCGGCTTCTGGACGCCATCGGCGCGGCCGGGCGTCTCGGGGAGCTCGGGGAGGCCGAGCGACTTCGCCAGCCCGCCGGCCGGGGCCGCCTCGCTGGACTGGCGGGTCAGCTCGCCCGCCCCCTTCTCGCCGTGGAGGGCCGAGACGAGGGGCATCTCGGAGAGCAGGCCGTAGCCCGCCGGCCTGGTGCCGGAGACCCGGCCCGAGCTGCGCGCCCAGTGGCCGTACCCGCCTGGACCGCCGGGGTTGCCGGGTCCGCCCACGTGCGCGCCGCCCAGGCAGCCCGCCGCGGCGTCGCCGAGGACGGCCACCGCGTTGCCGCAGACGTTGATCGGGGCGGTGATCGGCGCGACGATCTGGTTGCCGCCGAGGATGCTGTGCCGCCCGTCGGTGAGGTTGCCGCCCGCGCCACGACCCCCGCCGCCCTTCACCGAAGCACCGCCGCGGCAGCCCGCGAAGGCCTGGCCGAGCACAGCCACGGAGTTGCCGCAGACGTTGATCGGAGCGGTGATCGGGGCGACGATCTGGTTGCCGCCCAGCACGGAGGAGTGCCCGGACGTACGGTTGCCGCCCGCGCCGCCGCCACGACCGGCGGGCGGGACGCTGACGCCGCCCTCGCAGCCCGCGCTGCCGTTGCCGACTGCGTTGCCGCAGACGTTGATGGGAGCGGTGATCGGCGCGACGATCTGGTTGCCGCCGAGGATGCTGTGCCGCCCGTCGGTGAGGTTGCCCCCGGCGCCTGGGCCGCGTCCCGGCCCGTTCCCGTTGTAGCCGTTGCCGCCGCCGCCCTTGACGTGCGCGCCACCCTGGCAGCCGGAGAAGGCCTCGCCGATGACGGCCACGGAGTTGCCACAGATGTTGATCGGAGCGGTGATGGGCGCGACGATCTGGTTACCGCCGAGGACGGAGGAGTGCCCGGACGTGCGGTTGCCGCCCGCGCCACGCCCGCCGCCGCCGTTCCTGACCGACGAGCCGCCCCGGCATCCCGCCGTCGCCTCGCCGAAGACCGCGACCGCGTTGCCGCAGGCGTTGATCGGCGCGTTGATCGGCGCGTTCACCTGGTTGCCGCCCAGCACGCTGCCGTGCCCGGAGGTGCTGCCCTGGATGCCGCCCGCGCCTCCGCCGCCCTGGACGGACGAGCCGCCGCGGGAGGAGGCCGACGACTCACCCGCCACGGCGACGGCGTTGCCGCTGATGTCGATGGGGATGTTGATCGGCAGGTTGAGCTGGTTGCCGCCGCCCACCGAGCCGCTGCCGGAGGTGTCGGCCAGAGCCGTACCACTGCTGAGAGCCATGACGCCTACCGCAAGAAGAGCTGCGGGAGCGGAGCCCTTCGCCCACGTTCGCATAACAGATCGCTCCTTGGTGATTTCTTGGGGGGAGTTCCTGACAGACCGCGAAGAGCACACAGGGATGCCACGTGAGAGGCCGCACAGCCGCACGGTGGAGCCCGAGGTCGTCGCGAGACTGGAAATGACGCGTCACCCGCGCGGAGACGGCACAGGTCACTCCCGGGGGGGAAGAGATCAGCGGCGCGCTCCGCTACCGGCCGGACAGCTCAGGTCAGGGCCGGTACAGAGGCGGGATCAGTCGGGAGAGAAAGAAGGGTCATCCGCTGCAGTGCGGACGACAGGGGCGGGCGCACTCGCCACAAGGGCGGGAGCGACCATGAGCCGCGGGTCGAAAACGGACCTCGCGACATCGCCGAGACCCGGCCCGTACGAGCCGGAGCCACCACTACGGGGCACGAAACCATTGTCCCCGGCCGAGTGGTCGGCGGTGGATGGTGCGGGAAGAGCGGGCTTCGACTGACTTGTGAGCCCGTCGACGGTCCGCCCGGCCATCGCCCCGGCATCTGCCAGGGCGCTGTCGCTGGCCGTGGGGAAACCGTCGGCCAAAGCCGACCCGGCAGCGACATGTAGAGGTGTGGAGACGGACTGACCCGCCGCTCGGGCCTCGGAGACCTTCGCGGCGTCGGCCTGGCCGGCCCTGATCGTTTTAGAGGCTTCGCCGGCCGGCGCGCGACCTGCGGGGATGTGGGCATCCGCAGCCGCAGGAGCGGCGCCTAGACAGGCGAAGAGAACGCTCAGAAACCAACCGGCGGCGATGAGGCCGCCAACGGCCAGCAGACGACCGAACCGGGGGCCGGCCACGAACCGTGCCATCCGGCTTGCCCGCGTCACGATCGCCTGAGCCTGACCGTCTGAAGCGGTCACGGGCACGCACAGAGTGACGGCGGGCGACTCAGCCCTCCGCCGCCCTTTCGGCATGCGTGCCACGTGACCTCCCCGAACTCCTCGACCAACCCATTCGCAGGGCAGATCATCGGACCAACCCCTCAACGGAAAGTTACCGTAGCAGCACCACGAGTAATGGCAACGGTTTTTCGAGGAACACGTCAGCAGCCGTCGATGAAACGGTCAAGAACCCGCACCCCGAACTGGAGTGAATCCACCGGAACCCGCTCATCGATGCCGTGGAACATCCCCGAGAAGTCCAGGTCGGCGGGAAGCTTCAGCGGGGCGAACCCGAACCCCCGGATGCCCAGGCGGCTGAAGGCCTTGAGGTCCGTGCCCCCCGACAGCGTGTACGGCACCGCCCGCGCGCCCGGGTCCTCCGCGTGCAGCGCGTCGGCCATCGCACGCACGAGGGGGCCTTCGAAGGCCGTCTCGACCGCGACATCGTGGTAGACGAACTCCCTGGTCACGTTGGGCCCCAGCAGCTCGTCCAGGGTTGTGAAGAACTCCTCCTCGTACCCCGGCAGGAATCGGCCGTCCACATGCGCGGTCGCCGTCTGCGGGATCACGTTCGCCTTGTACCCGGCGGCGAGCATGGTCGGGTTCGCCGTGTTCCGCAGCGTCGCGCCGATCATGCGGGCCAGCGGGCCCAGCTTCGCGACCGTGGCTTCGGCGTCGCCTGCCTCCAGCTCGATGTCGAAGGCCTCGCGGAAGAAGGCCTGCACCGTCGGCGTCAGCCGTACCGGCCACTCGTAGCGCCCGATGCGGGCGACGGCCTCGGCCAGCTCGGTGACGGCGTTCTCGCTGTTCAGCATCGACCCGTGCCCCGCGCGCCCTGCGGCGGTGAGCCTCATCCAGGCGATGCCCTTCTCGGCGGCCTCGATGAGGTAGAGCCGCCTGGCCTCGTCGACGGAGACGCTGAACCCGCCCACCTCGCCGATCGCCTCGGTGCACCCCTCGAACAGGTCTTTGTGGTCGGTGGACAGCCACTGCGCCCCGTAGTGGCCGCCGGCCTCCTCGTCCGCCGTGAACGCGAGCACGATGTCGCGCGGCGGCCTGCGCCCCTCGCTCAGGCGCTGCCGGACGACCGCGAGGATCATGGCGTCCATGTTCTTCATGTCCACCGCGCCGCGACCCCAGACGCAGCCGTCGGCGATCTCCCCGCTCAGCGGGTGATGGGTCCAGTCGCCGGCGTTGAAGGGAACGACATCAAGGTGCCCATGGAGCAGCAAAGCCTCACGGCTCGAGTCCGCCCCCTCGATGCGGGCGATCACGTTGGCCCGCTTGCTGTCGCTCTCCAGGACCCGCGGCTCCAGACCGACCTCGGCCAGCTTGCCCGCGACGTACTCGGCGGCGACCCGTTCCCCCGGCCCCGCGTTGTCCCCGGCGTTCGTCGTATCTATGCGGATCAGGTCGCGGCACAGCTCGACGACCTCGTCCTCGGCGTTGAACGCGGTCATATGTGCTCCTTCTGCTCGGTACGCGCTAACGCCCACCATCCTGCCCGTCCAGGCAGACCTACCGGCGTCCCGGCAGGGCCCTTCCCGGCGTCCCGGCACGGCCCTCCGTACCCGCCTCCGAATCCCGGTATGAAGCAGTGCCCGGAGTTTGCTAACCTGGTGCAGCCGACGCGGGGAGACGTTCTCACGTGCAGGCACCACTGTCCGGGTGGCGGAATAGGCAGACGCGCTAGCTTGAGGTGCTAGTGCCCTTTACGGGGCATGGGGGTTCAAGTCCCCCCTCGGACACGTACCTTTCGCACATGTGGAGGTCCGGTTGCAACTGGGCCTCCACTAGCTGTCTCTCAGGGTTAAGTCAGCCGCAGACGATCTCCGCGTAGACCTGGGCCTTGTCGTTCGGATCCGCCTGCGCCAGAACCTGAACGTGGTCTTCGATCGCGGTCACCATGGCATCGATCTCCTCTCGTGTCATACGACGCCCGCCACTCGCCTGGCGGAGTTGCGCCTGAGCGGCCACTTGCTGAGCTTGCGTCTCAGCCACCACTGAGCGATCAGCGCCGGGTCCGCACCTGCCTCCAGAGCTGCCCGGTGCTGGGTGAGCTTGTGATCACACTCGGCTATGCGTCGCCGAGCCGACTCGGCCGCGGGGTCTACATCTGGCTGGCCGTACTCGGTGAGCAACCGCACGGTCTCGCGGCGCCGGGATCCGGTGAACTCTCTGGCCAGCCACCTGTCCAAGTCGGGGAGGATCTCCGCCTCCCGTAGGTAGACGGTTTTGGGATGGTCGACCTTGTTGGCCAAGGCGTACTCCGCCGGGTACCGGCAGCGGTAGTAGGCCTGGTCGTTGTTCCAGTTGCCCTGCATGCGGCGGTGGCAGTATCCGCAGAAGAGCACACCGCGAAAGGCGTAGGGCCTGCGGGTGGGATGTGGCTTGTGCACAGCCGGCCCTCGCCCGCGGCCCGCGAGGATGTCCTGAGCCCGCTGGAAATCCTCTGTGGACACCAGGTCGGTCCTGGGTTACTCGGTCGGACCAGACCTTGAACCGCTGCTGCATCGTGGTGAGCTTGCCATGCGGATCATCCCCGCAGGCGCGGGGGCGAGTAACGCGCATGCACGAAAGGCCGGACGCGGACGAGGAGCATCCCCGCGTGCGCACGCGGGGATGCTCCCTCCTGGATGGCCCGGACGTTCACCTCTCCTACCTCGCCCCCGCGCACGCGGGGATGCTCCCATGTCGGCGCGGACGGTCATCTCCTCTTCACCCTCGCCCCCGCGCACGCGGGTACGCTCCGCCGTGCGACCCGCCACCGACCAGGTAGCGCTCCTCGCCCCCGCGCACGCGGAAATGCTCCCCCGGAGTAGTTCGTCATCGGCCCGCAGCTCGGCTCGCCCCCGCGCATGCGGGGATGCTCCGCAGGTAAACATGTCACTCTGTCTCATCGTGGTCTCGCCCCCGCGCACGCGGGGAGCTCCCCATGTCAAGCTCCGATCTCGCCCCCGCGCACGCGGGGATGCTCCTTCGCCGGCGGACTGCCTGTGGCCGCCGCCGTCCTCGCCCCCGCGCACGCGGGGATGCTCCGCCCTTCAGCTCGTACAGCTTGGTGTTGATGTCCTCGCCCCCGCGCACGCGGGGATGCTCCAGCTGCGTGACTCACTGACCGGGATCAACCCGGCTCGCCCCCGGCACGCGAGGATGCTCCGAGCAGGCCAGGCCCATCGCTGACCCCCTGCACCTCGCTCCCCGCTCACGCGGGGGTGCTCCTCCTCTCGGGCGTCCTCACGGCCTGCGTTCGACCTCGCCCCCCCGCGCACGTGGGGATGCCCCGGTGTAGCCGCCCCGTTTGTCGATGTGTGTCACCTCGCCCCCTCTCGCGGGTATGCTCCTGGTTTCGTCGCGATCCTCGTAGACGCAGTGGTCTCGCCCCCGCGCACGCGGGGATGCTCCCCGCTTCCGGAACGCCTGGAGATGCGCCTTAGTACCGCGCCTGGAGCGCCATCCGCATCGGTGTCGGTTGGTTACTATGTTCGCGTGTTACACCGCAGAACGTGAGCGATCTACGGTTCCTGGAGTCAGACGAGCAGGAGCTCCTCGTCGCTATGGTCGACGTCCTGCTGGGGTGCGGCAGACGGCGCAGGAGCGTACCACCGTCTCAGTCCGCCAGGGCGCAGAGTGGCTTACCGAGCACTACGGCCCAATTGCTCGGCGGTGGTTTTACCCGTATTCGCCTGCCACACCTTCACGTTTGACGAGACGGCCCCAACGAGGTGATCGGGAGAACTGGACGGCGATCACCTTGCCCGAGGGAAGGGCTCCATCGGGGGACCGGTTGGCCTGAGCCCATTGCCAAGCGATTCGCTGGAGCTGGCTTGCTCCCTCCCTGGACTTCGAGTGTCGATCACCCGCCTGCTCCGTGGCTGAGTCCACTTCCTGCGGAGGCTCTGAGCGGTCGGATTGCTCCCTCGTCGTCGACTCATCCTCAGTCGCAATCGAACTGCTGCAACCCTGCCTGATCTGCGACATGAAGAGCTCGTAGGCACCGATAAGGGCGAAACTCGGCCAGGCGGCTACGATCCGGCCGATGACGGTCGGCTCGGCGACTGCAACGTTGGCGCCGAGGCTGGCAAGGCTAGCGATCACGAGCAGCGTCCATGGCAGCAAGCCGCCGCTTGAGCCGCGTCTGCTGGCAAGCAGCAGCGACATGGAAGCGGCAATGATCATGCCGTCCACTGACAAGGGAATCAGCGCCGCACTCCAGGCGCTCTCGCCGTGACGGAGTACCAGCTGGTACATGTGCTTGTACGACACCACGGCTGCGATCGCGGCCAGCAGGACGACGCTGGCGGTCGTGGTGTGCCGAATCCATCGATCGACCATCGAGATTCCCATCTGCGCTCACCCTTGTCCCAGCAGGAACTTGGCAGTGAGAACGAAGGGATGTGCAATTGGTGCGGCTCCCCCCTCGGACACGTACCTTTCGCACATGTGGAGGTCCGGTTGCAACTGGGCCTCCACTAGCTGTCTCTCAGGGTTAAGTCAGCCGCAGACGATCTCCGCGTAGACCTGGGCCTTGTCGTTCGGGTCCGCCTGCGCCAGAACCTGAACATGGTCTTCGATCGCGGTCACCATGGCATCGATCTCCTCTCGTGTCATACGACGCCCGCCACTCGCCTGGCGGAGTTGCGCCTGAGCGGCCACTTGCTGAGCTTGCGTCTCAGCCACCACTGAGCGATCAGCGCCGGGTCCGCACCTGCCTCCAGAGCTGCCCGGTGCTGGGTGAGCTTGTGATCGCACTCGGCTATGCGTCGCCGAGCCGACTCGGCGGCGGGGTCTACATCTGGCTGGCCGTACTCGGTCAGCAACCGCACGGTCTCGCGGCGCCGGGATCCGGTGAACTCTCTGGCCAGCCACCTGTCCAAGTCGGGGAGGATCTCCGCCTCCCGCAGGTGAACGGTTTTGGGATGGTCGACCTTGTTCGCCAGGGCGTACTCCGCCGGGTACCGGCAGCGGTAGTAGGCCTGGTCGTTGTTCCAGTTGCCCTGCATGCGGCGGTGGCAGTATCCACAGAAGAGCACACCGCGAAAGGCGTAGGGCCTGCGGGTGGGATGTGGCTTGTGCACAGCCGGCCCTCGCCCGCGGCCCGCGAGAATGTCCTGAGCCCGCTGGAAGTCTTCTGTGGACGCCAGGGGCTCATGGGTTACGCGGTCGGACCAGACCCATGCGTCGGCGCCGTTCCAGCGCTGCTTGGTCATGTGGCCCAGAGCGACGTCGTGCACGTCGATGAGGACCTCGTCCTTACGCTGCTTGTTCCATACCTGGTGGCCGGTGTACCGGGGGTTGGTGACGATGACCTTGACAGCGCTCTTGGACCAGGCGATGCCTTCCCGGTGACGGTTCCTGGCGCGGTCATACGCCGAGGGTGAGGGATGCCGGATGGCAGCACACCGTCGGGGGACCTATTGGCCTGAGCCCATCGCCAGGCGAGCTGCTGGAGCCGACCAGCCTCATTTCCGCGCTTGGAGTGCCGGTGATTCAGCCGCTCTGTGGGGAAGTCGTCGTCCTGCGAGGTAGCGTGGTCGCCGGCTTCTTCGTTCACGGGTATCTCATCATCCAATGGAACAGGTCTGCGGCAGCATTGCCTGATTTGTGCCATAAACAGTTCGTATGCGCCGATCAGGGCAAAGCTGGGCCAGGCAGCGATGATGCGACCGATCAGCGTCGGTTCGGCAACCGCGACGTTGGCGCCCAGGCTCGCCAGGCTGGAGATCACCAATAGGATCCACGGCAGCACACCGCCCCGTGAGCCTCGGTGGCTGAACAACAAGAGCGACATGGACGCTGCGACGATCATGCCGTCTACCGACAGGCTCTTCGCGGTGGCCATGACGCTCATGAGCGCGGTCCGTCTGGTGGAACGACCGGAGGCCTCCGCCAGGCTGCAGAGTGCGATCGACGAGCCCGACGGCACCATCCGGCAGATCCGCTCCACCATCTTCGCCCTCCAGCCCCCCAGCCAGCCGGGCGCGCCGAGCCTGCGCGCCCAGATCGTGGACGTGGTGGAGGCCGCGCGTGGCCACCTGGGGTTCATGCCGGGGCTCAGCATGGAAGGCCAGCTGGACAACGGCGTGCCGCCGGAGATCGCCGAACAGGTGCCGGCCGTGCTGCGCGAGGCGTTGTCCAACGTGGTCCGCCACGCCAAGGCCTCCCGAGCCGATGTGACGACCCGTACCCACCAGGGACGGCTCACTGTGATCGTGGAGGACAACGGGGTCGGAGTTCCGGCGGAGGGGAGACGTAGCGGCCTGCGCAACCTCGAAGAACGCGCGGGCCGGCGGAGGGGAGACGTAGCGGCCTGCGCAACCTCGAAGAACGCGCGGACCGGCTCGGAGGGTCGTTCGACGTCACCTCGCCCGCATCCGGAGGCACCCGCCTGGAGTGGCGGGTCCCGCTCGCCTGACGCGGGAGGGGCGAGTGGGTCGCTAGCGGCGTCCCTCGTCGGCGGATCCGGTGCCGCGCACCCTGGCCGCGACTCCGTCGAGCACGCACGCGAGGCCGAAGTCGAAGCGCTCGTCTGGGTCGGCGTCTGCGTCGACGACCGGGCGGGCGAACTGCGGGTAGGCGCCGGGAAACCATGTCCGACCACCCGGCCGACGACCTCGGGCGGGCGATCACCCGAGTGCTCGCCGGGGCATAGGTCTCCCGGCTCATCCCTGGGCCGTCTGAGCTTCCTTCTCCTGAACCGGTGCGGTCTGTACGGGATTCTTCCTCCGGTGCAGGAGCATCATGAGGCCTCCTGCGGCGAGTCCCCAGAACGCGGCGCCCACCCCGAGGAGCGTCAACCCCGACGCGGTGACCACGAAGGTCACCACCGCCGCCTCCCGGCCCTCGGGCTCGGCCACGGCCGTGGTGACCGCCGAGGCGAGCGCGCCGATCAGTGCAAGGCCGGCGACGGCTTCGATGAGCACCGGCGGGGAAAGGACGACGAGCGCGGTGGCCAGGCCCGCGCCGACGCCCAGGACGATCATCGAGCCGCCGGCCGCGACCGACGCGATCCACCGGCGGCTCGGGTCGGGCTCGGCGTCCGGTCCGGCGGCCAGCGCGGCGGTGATGGCCGCCAGGTTCACCGCGTGCCCGCCGAAGGGCGCGCCGAGGACACTGGCCAGGCCGGTGCCGGCGAGGATCCCGCGCAGCGGTGGACGGTAACCGTAACCGGCCAGGACCGCCATGCCCGGGACGTTCTGCGAGGCCACGGTGACCAGGAACAGAGGAAGCGCGATGCTGACCATCGCCGAGGCGCTCCACGCCGGGACGGTCAGCTCGACGACCGGCCGTACGTCCACCGTGCCCAGCCCCGGCCTCGCCAGCGTGATCGCCGCGATCGCGACGAGCAGGGCCCCGGGGATCGCCCACTTGCGAGCGAAGCGGCTGAGCAGCGCCCAGGTGAGCACGACGGGACCGGCCATCCAGGGGATCTCGCCGAGCGCCCGCGCCGGAGCCACGCACAGGTCGAGGAGGACTCCGGCGAGCATCGCGCTGGCGATCGGGGCGGGGATGGCCGCGATACAACGGCCCAGCGCGGGGAACAGGCCCGCGGCGGTGATGAGCAGCCCGGACACCACGAACGCGCCCACCGCGACGGGGAACCCGCCCTCCACGGCACCGGTGGACACCAGGAGTGCCGCGCCCGGGGTGGACCAGGCGATGGTGATCGGCAGGCGCTGCCGCACGCTGAGCAGGATGGCGACCACGCCGTTGGCCAAGCAGAGCGCGAGCAGCCCTGATGCCGCCTGCGCCTGGTCGGCTCCCACGGCCCGCAGCCCGGCCAGGACCACGGCGAAGGAACTGGCGAAGCCGACGAGGGCGGTCACCACACCCGCCAGCACAGGTTGCAACAGGCGCGTCATGCCATGATCCCCTCAGAGTGTTCCGTATACGGAACGCCGTCATGCTGGCACCATAGCCTCATGGAATGCGCCCCCGAAAGCCCTTTTCATCGTGAACGCTGACGCGTCCGACGTTGGGCGGCGAATCCGCACGTTGCGCCAGGAACGCGGCATATCGCTATCTGAACTGGCCCGGCGTGCCGGGGTCGGCAAGGCCACGCTGTCCGGGCTGGAGAACGGCACCCGGAACCCGACGCTGGAGACCCTCTGGGCGGTCACGGCCCAGCTCGGCGTCCCGCTGGCGGTCGCACTCGGCCCGAATCCCCTCGTTCACGGCGCCGCCGTCGATGGCGTGCTGCTCCAGGTCTTCCAGGACGAGGCCGTGACCTACGAGCTCTACCGGCTGGTGATCCAGACGGGGGTCACGCAGATCTCCCCCGCCCACCACCAGGGCGTCACCGAGCACATCACCGTCTTCTCCGGAACACTTCAGGCGGGGCCCGTGGACTCACCCTTGCTCGCCGGACCCGGCGAGCACATCACCTGGTCGTCGGACGTCCCGCACAGCTACGCCGCGATCGGCGGCCAGCACGTCCACGCCAGCCTCCTCATGCGCTACCCGCACCGCTGACAGCACTCACCGCCTTTGGCCACGCCGTCGCCACGCGCGGCTCAGGCGAGGCAGCGCAGAGCGCTACGGATGCGCGGGTCGAGCGGGTGGCTCTCGGGTAGCCGCCCGACCGTCGCCTCGACGAACTCCGCCGCGGACAGCTCCGCCGTCAGGCCGTTCACGCGCACCCGGATCCGGTCACCGTCGCGCTCGACCTGGGCGTTCGACCCCTGTTCAGCGAGAGCGAAAAGGCCGAATCGAACCCGCCACTCCAGGCGAAAGCCCGCCTCCTCAGCCGAGACCGGTGCCCCCACGTCATCGGCGTGCGTGGCGTACTCCGAGTCGTAGTGGAAGGTCTGCAGTCCCGCCGGATAGGGCCCGGCGGCGGTCTGGATCAGCGTGTCGCGGCCGAGTTCCCGCATTCGCCTGCGCGTCTCCCCGTTCTTCTCCCGCCACTCCTGAAGCACCTGTTCGACCGGCAGGCCCCGGCGCTGCCTTACGCACCAGTCGTTGAACTGGTCGACCCACCCGATCGAGTCGTCGACGCTGATGCCCTCGCGCTCGAGCATCCTGAAGAACCCCTCGATGTCCCCGGCGAGACACGCGTGGTTGTAGAGCTCCTCCCCTGCGAGGTGAGCGAGGACGTCGCGGACCGACCACCCCGCGCACCGGGACGGGCGATTCCAGCCTTCATCGTCGAGGGACGAGAAGAAGCGATCGAGCCGCTCCGCCTCGGTGTCGAATATGTCGAACGGGACGAGATCTTTCAGCAGGTCCGTTTCGGAACTCATACCCAGAGCCTTCCCCGGCCACGGCCGGTTCCACCGAGCGCGGTCTCCGTACCGGCCAGGCCCTGGCCTGCCACCGCGTCACATCGGCAGAGTTCCCTGGTCACTGGAAGCGGTGACCAGGACTTTTCGTAGTGCGGGCTTATAGATCAGCCGCAGGCCCAGCCCGGCGTAGACCTTCGCCTTCCGGACCGGGTCCGCCCGGCCCAGGACGGCGACCATATCCCCCAGTTGGTGAAGCGCCGCGGCAAGCTGGTCGCGATCGAGCCACCGGCCCCAGCCGCCGGCGGGCACACGACGCAGCCGGTGCTCGATCGCCGTCTTGCGGGCCTGCTCCTCCTGGATCCATCCGGCGACCACGGCCGGGTCGGCGCTGGCCTCCAAGGCAGCCCGGTGCCGGGATAGCTTCCGGTGCACTCGGCCAGCTGGCGGCGCAGCATCGTCGTCTCGTGCTGCTCAGCCGGCACGCTGCCCTGCGCCTCGATCAGGACACCGAGGGTCTGGTCGATGTTGTGCGGCGCGAACAGCCAGCCGAGCCACCGGGTCGAGCTTGGGGACGATGTCGACTTCGCGGAGGTAGACGTTGCGCGGGTGGGTCACGCGGTTCGCCCGGGCGTACTCCTCCGGATAGCGACACCGGTAGTAAGCCGCCTCATTCGACCAGTGCCCCTGCATCCGCCGATCGCAGATCCCGCAAGTTGACACGGGTTACGAGCCCGCCGGACCGTCTTGTCCGTCTGCCGGCCGCCGCGTCTGTGGAGCGTCTCCTGCGCCGCGGTGAAGTCCTCCCGGCTCACGATCGGCGGGTAGGCGATCTCGTCGGACCACACCCACTGCTCTTCCGAGTTCCAACGGAGCTTGGTGGTGTGGGCACGAGCGAGCCGGTCGACCTGCCGAGCCGACAGCGGCCAGTCGGGGCCGAGTTCGGCGATGAAGACCTCGATCAGGTTGGCGCAGGTCTCCTGCGGGCTGCCCAGCGCTGGATCTCCCGTGTCAGCCTCGCCACCGCCGCCGCCTTCGGGCCAACTCAGCAGCCGGGTGCTGGATCCATCGGACCGGGCAGGCATCCGACCGGGAGCGCTTGGACCTCGCTTGGCCGTCCGTCGCTCACGCGGGGGCGGTGGTGGTTCTGGTGGTTCTTTGGTGGATTGGGTGACAGGCGTGTCACCCCTCCCCTGTCACCCGTGTCACCCCTCGCGGCCACCGGTGTCACCCCGGACAACTTGTCGGGGGTGACAGGTTGTCCGGGGGCAGCGGAGTTATCCACAGTTTCCACAGACTCGTACACAGGTTCGAATGCGATCTCCACAGGCGCTCATCCACCTGCAGCGCGGCCGGTGGAGCGCCGTCGTCGCCTGACAGACTCCCGCCTGCCGTGTCGCCCCCGTGCGCGGTAGGCGGGCCGCCCCGTCTCGGCTGATGGAAGCGGTCGAGTACGCCATCCGCCCGGCCGGGGCACACCGGCCGATGAAAGTTGCAGCCCGGCGCTGGGACCACGCGATGCGCGGACCTCCTGATGAGGCCCTGTGAGACCGCCATGGCCGGTGGCCGCGCCGCCAGGCGGAACGGGCCGCCTGTTGACGGGAGCGCGCCGCCTCGTGTTTGCTCCGCTGCACCACCACCTCCACGCAGCCGACGGAGAGGAGCGCTCATCTCGACCGCGGATTGTTAACGCTAACAATCTGCGATCCGGCGGAGCAAGAGCGGCGTGCGGCAGTGCCGTGCCGCACGCCCCTGTCGTGGAGACGAGTCGGCCACACCCGCCTGCGAGGAGACCACGTTGAAACGTAGCTTCACCCGATTTCTGGCGCTCTGCGGCACCGTCTTCGCGCTCGCCGCCCTCCTCCCCGCCGGCCCGGCCACCGCCGCCGCCGCGACGGTGACGCCCGGCACCCTCTGGTACGACACGGCCGGCAACCGGTTGCAGGCGCACGGCGCCGGCGTGTTCAAGGTCGGCTCGACCTACTACATGGTCGGCGAGGACAAGAGCGCCGGTGCGACGTTCACCGCGGTCGCCTGCTACTCCTCGACGGACCTGGCCACCTGGACCCGGATGGGCGACGCCCTGAGCCGGCAGGGCAGCGGAGACCTCGCGGCCGGGCGCGTCGTGGAGCGGCCGAAGGTCGTGTACAACTCCCTGACCGGCCAGTACGTGATGTGGATGCACATTGACAACGGCTCCTACAGCGACGCGCGCGCGGGGGTGGCCACCAGCCCGACGCCCTGCGGCCCGTACACCTATCGGGGATCCTCCCGGCCACTGGGGTACGAGAGCCGCGACATCGGCCTGTTCAAGGACGACGACGGCACCGCCTACCTCCTCACCGAGGACCGGCGCAACGGTCTGCGCGTCGACCGGCTCTCCGCCGACTACACCAGCGTCGTCAGCGCGACCGCCGTGCTCGCCGACCTGGAGTCTCCGGCGATGGTGAAGGTGAACGGCCGCTACTTCCTGTTCGCCTCGCACCTGACGGGCTGGTCGACAAATGACAACGCCTACGCCACGGCCGCCTCGCCGTCGGGCCCGTGGAGCGGCTTCACCACGTTCGCGCCGTCGGGCAGTCGCACGTTCAACTCGCAGACCTCCTTCGTCCTGCCGGTCTCGGGGTCGTCGGGCACCACCTATGTCTACATCGGCGACCGGTGGAACCCCAACGACCTCAACAGCTCCCAGCCCGTCTGGCTGCCGCTCACGATCAACGGCGGTACCGCGTCGATGAACCGGTTCTACGAGTCGTGGAGCATCGACACGGCCACCGGCTCCTGGGCTCCGCTGAGCTTCACGATGGTGGGCACGCAGTCGGGGCGCTGCCTGGAGGCCGCCGGCAACTCCTCGGCCAACGGCACGAACGTCCAGATCTACGACTGCAACGGCGGCGAGAACCAGCAGTGGTACCTCACCTCCGCCGGGGAACTGCGGGCGTTCGGCCGCGCCAAGTGCCTGGACGCACTCGATGGCAGGACCACGGCCGGCTCCCCGGTGGGTATCTGGGACTGCAACGGCGGCGCCAACCAGAAGTGGACCGTCGGCTCCGACGGCACGGTCGTCGGCGTCCAGTCCCGCCTGTGCCTGGACGCGTCCGGCAACCAGACGGCCAACGGTGTCAAGGTGCAGCTCTGGACCTGCAACAACGGCGCCAACCAGAAGTGGACCCGGCGCGCCTGAGCCGCCGGCCCCAGCGGGCACCGTCCTCGCGGTACCGACCCGGACGTACGAGCGGTACCGACCCGGACGTACGAGCGGGACCGGCCCGGACGTACGAACACCGGCCTCGCGGTGCGGACCGCGAGGCCGGTGACCGGTTCTCTCTGTCAGCTACGGGACCACTTCTGGTTGGTTCCGCCGTTGCAGGTGCCAAGGACGATAAGGGTCCCGTTGGCGGTGCCGCCGTTGGCGGCTGTCAGGCACAGACCGGACTGGACGCCGGTGACGGTGCCGTCGGTGTTGAGGTTCCACTGCTGGTTGGGCTGCCCGTTGCAGTCCCAGATGATGATCCGGGTGCCCGGGGTGGTGCCGGCGGTCTCGGCGTCCAGGCACTTGCTGCCGTACACCTGGAGCTGCTTGCCGCTGGTGAGCGTGAACTGCTGGTTGACGCCGCTGTTGCAGTCCCACAGCGCCACCTGGGTGCCGTTGGTCTGGGACTGGCTGGGCACGTCGACGCAGCGGCCGGAGCCCTGCCCGCGCAGCACGCCACTGGTGCCGCCGTTGCCGCCGCCCTGGCCGGGGGTGATGGTCAGGTTGTCGAACTGGGCGGTCTCGGTGGTCGCGGTGCCGATGCCGATCTGCCCGGCGCCGTAGGAGTTGTCGGTGGCCGAGCCGACCTGGGCGCCGTCGATGGTGGCGGTGATGGTGCTGCCGGAGAAGCCCAGCGCCAGGGTGTGCCAGCGGCCGGTACCGAAGGAGGCGACGGTCCCGCTGCGTAGCGTGGTCAGCGCGTTGTCGACGTTGTTGCGCAGGATCTGCCAGGCGCCGTTGTCGCTGACGCGCAGGTAGTACGCGTTCAACCCCTCGGGACCGAAGGCATGCTGGGAGCCGGCCCGGCCGATCACCTCGGCGTAACCGCTCTGCTCCAGCAGCACGTCGGTGGAGACGGTGTAGTTGGACCAGTTGAGGTCGCCCAGCAGGGCGTAGGGGTGCGAACCGCCGGTCCACAGGATCGGCTGGCGGGGGGCCATCTGACGCACGCACTGCCCGGTGCGCCCGCCGCCGCAGCCGACGACCTCGAAGGAGCCCTGCATGTCCGCCAGGTACTTGGCCTCGCGGCCGGTGGCGTAGGAGTCGAAGGTGTCGGAGTAGGGCAGGGCGAGCGAGCCGCGCGCGGGGCTGGTGGCGGTGCCCTTGCCCTGGCCGGTCGTGGTGGTGATCGAGTACACGTAGCCCGGCTGGACGGTCAGCGAGAACGCTCCGCCGGAGGGCGTGATGTCGGTGGTGTGGACGAAGTGGTCGGCGGCGTTGCCGGAGTTGAGGTTGGTCGCCCACACGTGCACTTGGCCGGTGGACAGGCCTCCGGTGACGTTGAAGTTCAGCGTCTGGGCGGCGGTGGCGTCCATGGTCTCGACGATCGTGCTGTAGTCGGAGTTGTTGGTCGACTTCAGCGAGACGTAACTGCCGTTGTTGCGGTTGCCGCCGATGTAGCCGGTGGAGGAGTCCAGGTACTTCCATCCCGGCGCGGTGAACTGCGTGGTCTGCGCCATCACCCAGGCGTTCTTGCCGATGGCGTAGTAGCCGGACCACGGCTGGGGCGCCACCGCCACGCCCATGGTGGCGAAGGGCAGGTTCGGCGTGATCGCGGCGATGACCGGCCAGTTGATGTAGGCGGTCATCTTCCCGTCGATGTAGTCCCGGTTGATGCCCCGCGCCAGCGCCTTGGCGCCGTCGTTGTAGTCGTCGGAGCCGTTCTCACTTGCCCACAGCACCTTGCCGGAGTTGATCGCGGTGGTGGAGCTGGGGCAGCTCGACTGGGCGCCGCGGTACGCCCGGTCTCAGCCGACGCGGCGTCCGCACACCGGGTGACGGCTCAAGACGGTCGAGCCGAGATGTGAAGGTGGCGTAGGGATCTCTTCGTGCGTCAGCCGCGGGTCCAGCGCTGGTTGCTGCCGCCGTTGCACGACCAGATGGCGAGTTTGGTGCCGTTGGCGGTGGCGTTGCTGGGCACGTCCAGGCACTTGTTCGCGCCGACGGCGGTGATGGTGCCGTCGGAGTT